>NZ_JBHFFD010000049.1:0-23825 GCF_043359565.1 Shewanella sp. S23-S33
GCTCGACACCAATGGCAGTTTAAGTCTAACGGGATGGCATAAACTGCTGCCGTTTTTAGATGGCGCTATGGTTGATCTTAAAGCGTGGCAGCAAGATACCCATAGGTATATTACCGGTCGTGATAACCATGCCGTGTTCAAATCAATCCAGTTATTGGCTAAACAGCAAAAACTGTATGAGGTGAGAGTGCTGCACATTCCGAGCATCACGGATTATGAGGAAGAAATAGACGCACTAGCGACCTATTTACTTCTGCTAGGCCCAGATACGCGAGTTAAGTTAAATGCCTTTCACCATCATGGTGTTGTCGATGAAGCTCTCAATTGGCCAAGCTGTAAACAAGCCGATATTGAACGCTTAGCCGCAACGCTTGCAAAGCGAGGCGTAACCAATCTCGTGTTACCTTCTATATACCTTTAACGACTGCAAAGCAAAATTTGCTCATAAAGCCAGCGCAGTGCGGGATCTTTCATGCTTTGACTATGCCAAACTAGGCTGTAAGCCACTTTGCCATATTCTATAGGCAAAGATTTAATCGTTAAGCCTTGAGCTTGGCTAGCGATGGATGCCCAGCGGCGCGAGCAGGTAAAGAGCAACTCACTGTGATGGCACATTAACGCCGCACTGCCAAAGTCTGGGACCGAAATGGGAACGGCACGTTTTTTAGATTGCTGGGCGAGCAAAATATCAAAAAAAGGCGTACTCAGATCTGTGTCTGTAATGCCAATATGGCTAAAACTCAGGTAATCATCGAAGCTGATATGCGGCTGTTTAGCCAAGGGATGGGATGAATTCATCAGGCAGATCATTTCATCGCTAAACAAGGTTTCCCACACCAGATCGTCTTGAAGAGGATTAGGTTGACTTAGATCATGGGGTAACAGCACAAAGTCTAATGTACCTTTAAGCAATCCATCAAAACCAATATTGTCTTTGCTGTAAATATCGAGGCGGATATTAGGAGCCAAGCTCAGAATATGGGCGCTGAGCTTGGCGGCCAGCAGCTCAAAGGTACTTTCGCGCATCGCAAGCGAAAAACGCCCCTCAAAATGTGCAGGGTTAAACGCATCCTGACTCATGATCTGATTCATATCATTGATCATTTGCTGCACGCTAGGCCCTAATCGTCTTGCCAATGGGGTTGCTACCAGTGAGTTGCCGTTACGATAGAACAGTTCATCGTTCAAGCTGTCCCTGAGCTGGCTTAAGGTTTTACTGACGGATGAGGGGCTTAAACATAAACGTTCGGCGCTGGCGGTTACACTCAGGGTATCGAGCATCACATGCAAAGTGATCAAATGCTTCATACTAATCCGCGAAAGCTTGGCCAAATCCATCGGTGACATCCTATTGATTTATCGTGTACACGCATTTAAAGATACGTTCTTTTAATCATGATAAACAATAACATACAACTAACCCATCATCTTACTCAGTAATGCGCGTCAGCTCACAGGCTTTCTCAAAACGAGTGTTCTTGAAGGCATCTGGTCTCAACGTCATCTTGCTTAACGCCATTGTCGATAAATTAAAGTTAACAAAAAAGCGAATGCATTTGAGCATTCGCTTTTGGGATGTCTCACTTGAGATGGCTAACTGATGATCAACATTCAATAAGCATAACGTTGATATTCAAGCAGCAAACTCTAGACGCTAAGCGTCGCAAGCTAATGAGTAACTCAATACAGCTAAGCCTAGCTATGTTTGTTTGCAAACTCATTCATAAACTTGACCAAGGCAACTACGCCATCGAGTGGCATTGCATTATAGAGGCTAGCACGCATACCACCTACGATACGATGGCCCTTTAAGGCAACGAGTCCAGCAATTTGCGCTTGCTTTAGGAACTCACTATCGAGCGCTTCGTTGACTAATTGGAAAGTCACGTTCATTTGTGAGCGGTTCGCTGCAACAACCCCATTACGGTAGAAAGCATTACCATCAATGCATTGATATAACATCTGCGCTTTTTGTTGATTAATTTTTGCAATACTCGCAATGCCGCCAATGGACTTAAGCCAAGCAAAGACTTCAGCGGCGAGATACCAAGCAAAGGTTGGCGGTGTGTTGAACATAGAGTCATGCTCAACGGCTAAACGATAGTCCATGATGGACGACTGCGGTAAACTCGGCAGTGTTAACATGTCATCGCGCACTATCACTATCGACAGACCCGATGGACCTATATTCTTTTGTGCGCCAGCGTAAATCAAACCGTAGCGGCTGACGTCGATTTCACGTGACATAATGGTTGACGATAAATCGGCAACAATTGGCCAAGGTGAGTCTAATTCATCAAAAATTTCGATACCATCTACTGTCTCATTAGGGCAATAGTGAACATAGCGATAATCGGCATCGATCTTATGTAAATCAGGTAAGACAACCGCATTGAGTCCATTGTGTTTTTCAACAATATTCAAGCTATCAATCTGCGCTTCACCCACGAGCTTTTGTGCTTCGGCTAACGCGGCAGATGACCATTGACCACTGACTAAATACAGGGCTCTGCCATGATTACCTAAAAAATTATTCACAACAGCGGAGAACTGTCCACGACCACCGCCGTGCATAAATAGCACATGGTAATTTGTGGGGATCTGCATCAGTTCACGTAAATCGGACTCGGCTTGTTGTGTAAGCGCGATGAACTCTTTACTTCGGTGGCTGATTTCCATCACGGAAACGCCTTGGCCATTCCAATCAAGTAATTCCTGTTGTGCTTTTTTCATTACCGCTGCGGGTAACATTGCAGGTCCAGCACAGAAATTATAAATCGCGCTCACTGACACTCTCCTTAATCCCAACCATGATGTATGTATTGATAAAACGAAACCATTCTAAAACGAACAATGCTATCAACATCAATGCCATTAAAAAAACGAGCGTCCAATTGGACGCTCGTTAATATGACACTTAATTACTCTTCGTCTTGCTCATCATCAGCAAGTTCGTCTTCATCTTCGTCCAACTCTTCTTCGTCATCCAGCGCTTCTTCAAGCGCCTCGTCAGCTAATTCGCCTTCGACAATGACAGGAACAATCGGTAAACCGTTTTCATCCAGCTCGACTTCATCTTCTTCAGTTTGGATTTCGTCGATACGTTGTAGGCCGACCACTTTCTCGTCGCCCGCAGTACGGATAATCGTTACACCTTGAGTGTTACGGCCAATGATAGACACGCCGCTCGCAGGTGTACGTACTAAGGTACCTTTATCACTGATGAGCATCAGTTCGTCGTTAAGACCGACTTGAACAGCCCCAACAACAGCGCCGTTACGTTCGCTCACCTTGATTGAAACTACACCTTTAGTCGCACGGCTCTTCGCAGGGTATTCAGACAGTTGCGTCCGTTTACCGTAACCGTTTTCAGTCACAGTCAGAATCGCGCCATCGCCTTTGGGTACGATAAGCGACACGACTTTCTGACCTTCTTCTAAACGGATACCACGAACGCCTGTTGCAGTACGGCCCATAGGACGTAAGGACAAGACTTCTTCACCAGTTTCAGGATCGGTTTTCACTTCGCCTGTTTCAGAATCACGAACTTTCTCACCAAAGCGAACCACTTTACCTTCGTTCGAGAACAACATGATTTCGTCATCACCGTTAGTGATATCGACACCGATCAGTTGGTCACCGTCTTTGAGGTTAACGGCGATAATACCGTTTGCACGTGGATTGCTATAAGCAGTTAGTGCGGTTTTCTTCACAGTACCGTGTGAGGTCGCCATGATGATGTACTTGTCCGCCGCGTATTCACGTACTGGCAGAATCGCAGTAATGCGCTCGCCATCGGATAACGGCAACAAGTTAACAATTGGACGACCACGGGCCGTACGGCTCGCTAATGGCAGTTGATACACTTTGAGCCAGTACATCTTACCAAAATCAGAGAAGCACAAAATGGTATCATGGGTATTGGCAACTAACAGCTTCTCGACGAAATCTTCGTCTTTCACTTTCGTCGCGGCTTTACCTTTACCACCACGGCGCTGGGCTTGGTAATCGGTCAATGGTTGATACTTGGCATAACCTAAGTGCGACAGTGTTACCACAACGTCTTCTTCGTTGATCAAGTCTTCAAGACTCATATCGACTTCGTTGGCATTGATCACTGTACGGCGCGCATCACCATATTCTTCAAGGATTTGAACTAATTCTTCCTTGATCACTTCCATCAAACGCTCAGGACTGCGCAAAATAAACAGCAGACCCGCGATAAATTCGAGCAGTTCTTCGTATTCGGCGATGATCTTATCGTGCTCAAGACCGGTCAAACGGTGTAAACGCAGTTCCAGAATGGCCTGAGCTTGTTGCTCAGTCAGGAAGTATTGACCGTCACGAATACCGTATTGTGGCTCTAACCACTCTGGACGCGCGGCGTCATCGCCCGCTTTTTCCAGCATGCCTTGAACGTGGCCTAATTCCCAACCTTGCTCAACCAATTTCACTTTGGCATCCGCAGGCGTGGGTGAGGCTTTGATCAGTGCAATAATCGGGTCAATGTTAGCCAGTGCAACCGCCAGCGCTTCCAAAATATGGGCACGCTCACGGGCTTTACGCAGTTCAAATACGGTACGACGCGTCACCACTTCACGGCGATGCAGAATAAAGCATTCGAGCATTTCTTTAAGATTAAACAGTTTAGGCTGACCATTGGTCAGGGCCACCATGTTAATCCCGAAAGAACACTGCATTTGCGTTTGAGCATAAAGGTTATTTAGTACAACCTCGCCCACTTCACCGCGCTTAATTTCGATAACGATACGCATACCGTCTTTATCAGACTCGTCGCGTAGACCACTGATCCCTTCAAGCTTTTTATCTTTAACCAGCTCGGCAATCTTCTCGATTAACCGCGCTTTGTTCACTTGATACGGGATTTCAGTGACGATAATGCGCTCACGGCCATTATCTTCGGTTTCCACATCTGCCAGAGCACGCATGATCGCGCGGCCACGGCCAGTTTTATAGGCATCAATAATGCCTTTACGGCCATTGATAATCGCTGCAGTGGGGAAATCCGGACCAGGAATGTATTCCATCAACTGTTCAATCGACAGTGAAGGCTCTTCAATCAATGCCAAACAGCCTTTCACTACTTCCGTTAGGTTGTGTGGTGGGATGTTGGTTGCCATACCCACGGCAATACCCGATGAACCGTTAATTAACAGGTTAGGTACGCGTGTAGGTAATACAGCTGGGATCTGTTCTGTGCCGTCGTAGTTAGGGACGAAATCCACTGTCTCTTTTTCAAGATCAGCCAGTAATTGGTGCGCTAACTTATCCATACGGATTTCGGTATAACGCATTGCCGCCGCTGAGTCACCGTCGACCGAACCGAAGTTACCTTGGCCGTCTACTAAGGTGTAACGCAGTGAGAATGGCTGGGCCATACGGACGATAGTGTCATAAACAGCAGAATCACCATGGGGGTGATATTTACCGATGACGTCACCGACCACACGGGCAGATTTTTTGTAAGGCTTGTTCCAATCGTTCTTCAATTCACTCATGGCAAACAGAACGCGGCGATGAACCGGCTTTAAGCCGTCGCGCACGTCTGGTAATGCACGTCCCACGATAACGCTCATGGCGTAATCAAGGTACGAATTCTTTAGTTCGTCTTCGATATTAATTGGCGAAATAGATGATGCCAGATCAGTCATAAACTGCTCGTTCCCCTGAAAAATAGCCGACAACGTATAATCCGTATCATTGCCTAGCCCAAAAACGTGATTTGGCATTCTAACACAGTTATTTAATGTCGCCAGACCTATCATTATCGAATTGAGAGTCTGGTGGCTTAATAGATGAAAACACTGCCAATTTGGTCGTTTGAGCGATAAACAAGCGTTGAAATTCACGGCTTACGATTAAAAAAAATCGTCAAAGGGATGAAGTAAAAGGTCGATACGGAGCACAACAATTAACATAAAAGTAGATAACTGCTGAAAATTCACTCAACCACAAGGGCTTAGCTCAGTCGAGCACTTTGTTTATCAAACATAGTCGTTATAATAGCCGCACAATACAGCTTCTTCAGGTAATAGCATGCATCAGAATACCAATGTAGACCCACAGGAAATCGCAAAGTTTGAACGTATGGCCGAAACTTGGTGGGATCTCAACGGCGAATTTAAGCCGCTGCATCTATTAAACCCGCTGCGCTTAAACTATATCGATCAAACCGCTGGCGGTATTTTCGGCAAGAAAGTGCTCGATGTCGGCTGTGGTGGCGGCATTTTGTCTGAAAGCATGGCCCGCATCGGCGCCGAGGTTGATGGCTTAGATATGGGTGATGAGCCCCTAGAAGTCGCGCGCCTGCATGCCCTCGAAACGGGCGTAAACATTAATTATGTAAAAAATACCGCCGAGGCCCACAGCCAAGATCATCAAGCCTATTACGATGTGGTGACCTGCATGGAAATGCTCGAACATGTACCCGATCCACAATCTGTGATTAAAGCATGCTGTGACATGGTCAAACCCGGTGGTCATGTGTTTTTCTCCACCATCAACCGCAACATTAAATCCTACGTGCACACCATTTTAGGCGCGGAATATTTGCTAAAAATGCTGCCAGTTGGCACCCACGAGCATAAAAAATTCATTAAGCCTTCGGAGCTGATTGAGCTAGTAGATAATACCGATCTTATCTGTACCGATGCCTTAGGGGTAAGCTACAACCCATTGACGGGCATTTTTAAGTACACGCCTAAGGTTGATGTGAATTACATGATAGCGACGCGTAAGGTTGATTAATATGAGTCTGGCACAGATCAAAGGCGTACTGTTCGATCTCGACGGCACCTTAGCGGATACCGCGCCGGATCTGGTGCAAGCCCTCAATTTAAGTCTTCAAGACGTCGGCATCGCCGCGCAGCCGTTAGCGGCCATGCGCTACGCCGCATCCCACGGCAGTTTTGCCTTAGTCGATGCGGCGATCCCTGATGCGGCAGAAGATCTTCGGTCTCAAGTACAGCAAGGACTGCTCGCCCACTATCAGCGTATAAATGGCGATCATTGTGCGCTATTTACAGGCATAACAGCATTACTCGATTGGCTCGAGTTAACTCAGCTGCCGTTTGGGGTGATCACCAACAAGCCTGCCCGGTTTACCCGTCCCTTATTGCAAAAACTGAATTTACACTTGCGTATGCCCGTTATCATCAGTGGCGATTCGACCAAATACGCAAAACCCCACACTGCACCTATGCTGTTAGGCGCACAACAGCTGAACTGTGCTCCAGAGCACATTTTGTATCTTGGGGATGCCGAGCGAGATTTGCTCGCGGCCAAGGCTGCTGGCATGTTAGGCGGCGTGGCCCTATGGGGTTATCTGGACGTGAACGACAAGCCGTTGCAATGGCCTGCGCACGCGCATTTTGCAAGCCCAACTGAGCTACATCAAGCACTAATCGAAGCACTGGCTTAACAACATCAACCAAAAACAGCGCCTACAATGCTCACGAATAAGGCATCCAATGCGTAACTTCACTGACGGACATCAGTGTGTCAGCATGCTATTTATGACCCACGGAAAAAATCAGACGCATAAAAGATCGGCACTCGTGAGCGATCGCGATCTAAAGAAAAAGATCGCCTAAAAATCCCCCATGAGTGTGACACGCTAACCTGAAATTGAGCTTCAAGGTTAGTCGTTACTAACGCAAAAGTTTATCCTCACGTTATCCACAAGATGTCCCCTGAATTCAGACTTGCAAATAGGGGCAAACCTCACTATCTTGTATCCCATATAATTTAAAACACCATATCTTGTGTATAGGTAACAATCAGACACACTAGAAACTCGCCGCTTAATTGACTCGTTTTTAACCAGTCAGCTATATTTAAGGGACGATTATTGATTGTTTTACAAGGATACGTACGGTGATTTTGCTCACCTAAATACATATAAGAACCAAGGCCTATCTCCAAATGAATAGCACTATGACAGTCACAAAACGCTGTGGCGATCGTGAGAATATCGATCTCGAAAAAATACACCGCGTAATTACTTGGGCAGCCAAGGGATTAAAAAACGTTTCTGTTTCGGAAGTTGAACTTCGCTCGCACCTACAGTTTTTCGATGGCATCCCAACCGAAGCTATCCATGAAACCATTATCAAGGCTGCGGCAGATTTAATTTCTCCAGAATCACCGGACTATCAGTTCCTCGCTGCCCGTTTAGCGGTGTTTCATTTGCGTAAGAAGGCCTTCGGTCAGTTTGAGCCGCCCGCATTGTATACTCACGTGACTAAATTGGTTGAGCTGGGTAAATACGATCAACATATTTTAAGAGATTACACCCGCGAAGAGCTGGATGTGATGGATACCTATATCGACCATTGGCGTGATATGGACTTTTCCTACGCTGCAGTAAAACAGCTTGAAGGCAAGTATTTAGTTCAAAACCGTGTGACCCACGAAATCTATGAGAGCGCGCAGTTCCTTTACATTTTGGTTGCGGCTTGCTTGTTTGCCCGTTATCCAAAAGAGACGCGCCTGAAATACGTTAAAGATTTCTATGACGCGGTATCAACTTTTAAACTGTCGCTGCCAACGCCAATTATGGCCGGTGTGCGCACCCCAACGCGTCAGTTTAGCTCTTGCGTACTGATCGAATGTGGTGACAGCTTAGATTCTATCAACGCGACCGCTTCGTCTATCGTGAAATATGTCAGCCAACGTGCGGGTATCGGTATTAACGCTGGTCGTATTCGCGCCTTAGGTAGCCCAATCCGTGGTGGTGAAGCCTTCCACACAGGTTGTTTACCTTTCTATAAGTATTTCCAAACCGCAGTGAAGTCGTGTTCTCAAGGCGGCGTGCGTGGCGGTGCTGCGACCCTGTTCTACCCTATTTGGCACTTAGAAGTCGAATCTCTGCTGGTATTGAAAAATAACCGCGGCGTCGAAGACAACCGTATCCGTCATCTAGACTACGGTGTGCAGTTGAACAAAGTCATGTATCAACGTCTGATCAAAGGCGAAAACATCAGCCTGTTTAGCCCATCTGACGTGCCTGGCTTGTACGATGCTTTCTTTGAAGATCAAAACGAGTTTGAGCGTTTATATCTGCAATATGAGCAAGACAGCAGCATTCGTAAGAAAACCATAAAAGCCGTTGAGCTGTTTTCACTGATGATGCAAGAGCGCGCCTCAACGGGCCGTATCTACATTCAGAACGTGGATCACTGTAACACTCACAGCCCGTTCGATTCAAAAGTTGCGCCGATCAGACAGTCTAACCTGTGTCTTGAAATCGCCCTGCCGACTAAACCATTGAACAACATCGATGATCCTGAAGGTGAAATCGCGCTTTGTACGCTGTCAGCACTTAACTTAGGTTCTATCAAAGAATTATCTGATATTGAGCCATTAGCCGACCTCGCCGTACGCGCACTGGATAATCTATTGGATTATCAAGATTACCCTATCAAAGCCGCGCAAATCGCCTCGATGAATCGCCGTACCTTAGGCATAGGCGTGATCAACTTCGCTAACTATTTAGCGAAAAACGGCATGAAGTATTCTGATGGTAGCGCGAACGCTTTAACCCACAGAACCTTCGAAGCGATTCAGTACTATTTACTGAAAGCCTCAATGAACTTGGCCAAAGAGCAAGGTGCGTGTCCGTTATTCCACGAGACCACTTACTCTCAAGGTATTTTGCCAATCGATACCTACAAACGTGACTTGGATAAAATTTGTGCCGAACCATTGCACTTAGACTGGGAATCACTGCGTAGCGATATCAAGCAATATGGCCTGCGTAACTCAACGCTGTCGGCATTAATGCCATCAGAAACCTCGTCGCAAATCTCCAATGCGACCAATGGTATTGAGCCACCACGTGGCCTTATCAGCGTGAAATCGAGCAAAGACGGTCAGCTAAAACAAGTGGTACCCGATTTCGATACACTGAAAGATAGCTATGAATTGCTGTGGAAAATGCCAAGCAACGACGGTTACTTACAGCTAGTGGGTATTATGCAGAAATTCGTTGACCAAGCGATTTCGGCTAACACTAACTACGATCCTTCACGTTTTGAAGGCCGTAAAGTCCCCATGCAAACCCTGCTGAAAGATTTGCTCAATGCTTACAAGTTAGGTGTTAAAACGCTTTACTACCATAACACTCGCGATGGTGCGTCGGATTCACACGATGACATCACCAATTTAGAGAAAGAAGATGACGGTTGCGCCGGCGGCGCATGTAAAATCTAGTCTTTAACTTTAACGTTAACGGTTTTATAGGGATCCCTATTTAGTGGATCCCTATCCATTGGAAAAATAGCACCATGGCCTACTCTACCTTCTGTCAAACACCCAACGATGCCACCCGTGAACCTATGTTTTTTGGTCAATCGGTCAACGTGGCTCGTTACGATCAACAAAAATATGAAGTGTTCGAAAAACTGATAGAAAAGCAGTTATCTTTCTTTTGGCGACCGGAAGAAGTAGACGTCAGTCGCGATAAGATTGACTACGGTGCATTGCCTGATCATGAAAAACACATCTTTATTTCGAACCTGAAATACCAAACCCTACTCGACTCGATTCAAGGCCGCTCACCCAATGTGGCCTTTTTGCCGCTGGTGTCACTGCCTGAATTAGAAACCTGGATTGAGACTTGGTCTTTCTCTGAGACGATTCACTCGCGCTCATACACCCACATCATTCGCAATATCGTTAACGATCCTTCAGTGATCTTCGACGATATCGTCGTGAACAAAGAAATCTTAAGCCGTGCGACCGATATCGCCGCTTATTACGATCACTTGATCCAATTGACTCAGATATTCCATTTACTCGGTGCTGGAACCCATGTCATCGATGGCAAAGAAGTCATAGTCAATACCCGTACCCTGAAAAAAGCCTTGTACCTGTGCATGATGTCAGTCAACGCCCTAGAAGCTATTCGTTTCTATGTTAGCTTCGCCTGCTCATTTGCCTTTGCTGAACGTAAGCTCATGGAAGGTAACGCGAAAATTATTCGCTTAATCGCCCGTGATGAAGCCTTACACTTAAACAGCACTCAGCATATTTTAAGCATCATGCAAGGCGGTAAAGACGATCCAGAAATGGGTGAAATTGCTGCAGAATGCCAACAGGAAGCTTTCGATTTATTCTTCAAAGCCGCAGAGCAAGAAAAAGAATGGGCCAAATACCTGTTCAAAGACGGCTCTATGATAGGTTTGAATGAACAGATCCTGTGCCAATACGTTGAGTTTATTACTAATCAACGCATGAAGTCGGTGAATCTACCGCAACCATACCCAGAAATAACCAATCCATTACCTTGGATGAAAAACTGGTTAGAAAGCGATGCAGTGCAAGTTGCACCACAGGAAGTTGAAGTCTCTTCATACCTTGTCGGCCAAATCGACTCCGCGGTTGATGGCGATGAATTCCTCGACTTCGATCTATAAGACACTTAAAAGTGACGTTACAAAATGGCATTAAAACTGTGACATCAAAAAAACGGCCACAAAACCTGTTTGCAAAGGCGCCAATCGTGCGCCTTCAAGGTCAACCTGTGTTGCTCTTTACCGAGCAACAAGGCACCTTGTTGCAAGCGCTCGAGGCAAAAAACGTCAAAATCTTCTCAGAATGCCGCAACGGTTTCTGCGGTGCCTGCAAAACACGCGTCATCAGCGGAAAAGTCAGCTACTTAAACGAACCCTTAGCCGAACTTAAACATGATGAATGTTTGCCCTGCTGCTGTGTGCCAACCGAAGATTTAGAGCTGGACTTATCACCTGAAGGTGCAGCGGTGGTCACCTATGCGTGTCAATCTCATCAGAATAAAGCCAGTTTGGCTAAGCCAAAGCAAACACAAAATGTAGCAAGTGACACACGCACGCAGAAACAGGCAGTGTTTGAAGACTCATAACGGCAAGACTCGATTGTTCAATAAGCTGCTTTAAACAAGATGTAGCGTTAAAAGCAAAAATCGCTTTAAAACAAAAATGAGCTCTTAAACAAAGAGTAGCTTTAAGACAGACAGCCCCTTTCAATACAGCCTTATTCAATCCGCGCCATTAGATACCAAACATTTTAAAACCCACTATTCTCCCGTTTCTCTATTTACAATGCATTCACACAAACAAACTAAAACAAAAAAGCCTGAACACAAGTTCAGGCTTTCAGGATCTAAAATTGAATACGTTAAGGTTTAAAACGTAAGGCTTATCGACTTTCTATAAACGCATTGCCAGTTCAGCGCCTTGGCGGATTGCACGCTTAGCATCAAGCTCTGCCGCGACATCTACGCCACCAATCAGATGCACAGGCAGGCCCGTTGCTTTCATCTCATCTACTAACGTGCGATTCGATTCTTGCCCAGCACACAAAACGACATTATCAACGGCCAGCACTTCAGCGGTTTCACCCACGCGAATATGCAGTCCTGCATCATCAAACTTGTCGTAACTCACGCCCGTTTTCATCTTCACATCATGTTGCTTAAGCACAAGACGGTGGATCCAGCCTGTTGTTTTGCCTAAGCCTTTGCCCATCTTCGACGTTTTACGTTGCAGTAAAAACACCTTACGATGATCAGTATTGTCGGAATGAGGTTCAGTTAGGCCGCCCGCATGCTGGTAAGTTTTATCTATGCCCCACTGTTGTAGCCATTTATCGGGGTTCAAGGTGCTCGACTGGCGCTCACACAAAAAGTGCGCCATATCGAACCCTATACCGCCGGCGCCAATCAAGGCCACCGTATTACCGACAGTCACTTCACCCGAGAGCACTTTTTGATAATCGACCACCCGTGGGTCATCAAAGCCGGGTAAGACTAAATCACGCGGCACAACGCCTGAGGCGATTACCACTTCATCAAACTTTTCCGTCGCCAACACACTGGCATCGAGGCGAGTGTTTAATCTCAGCTCCACCTTATGCAGCTTAATTTGGTTAATGAAATAACGAATAGTCTCGTTAAACTCTTCTTTCCCAGGGATTTTACGGGCGAGATTAAACTGACCACCCACCTCGGATTTCGCTTCAAACAAGACAACGTGATGGCCTCGCATAGCGGCATAGACAGAAAATGCCATGCCCGCAGGACCTGCCCCCATCACAGCGATACGTTTTTTATTTACTGTGGGTAAGAAGTTGATTTCAGTCTCATAACAGGCGCGAGGATTCACTAAGCAAGTTGCGCGCTTGAGGGAAAAGGTATGGTCAAGACATGCTTGGTTACAGCCAATGCAGGTGTTGATAAGCTCCGGTGTGTTCGCAGCCGCTTTATTGACAAACTCGGGATCGGCGAGGAAAGGCCGCGCCATCGACACCATGTCAGCTTGACCAGAGGCGATAATCTGCTCACCAATCTCAGGGGTGTTAATGCGGTTAGTCGCAATTAAGGGAACGGAAACAGATTGTTTGAGCTTTTCCGTCACCCACGCAAAGGCGCCACGGGGCACACTTGTCGCAATGGTCGGTACACGCGCTTCATGCCAGCCAATACCGGTATTTAGAATGGACACGCCAGCTTGCTCTAACCACTGGGCGAGCTGCACCACTTCATCCCAAGTTGAACCGTTATCCACTAGATCGAGCATAGATAAACGGAAGATAATGATGAAATCTTTACCGACTTTTGCCCGTATCGCGTTAACAATCTCAATCGGGAATTGCGCCCGTTTTTCAAACGCACCGCCCCATTCATCGGTGCGAGTGTTGGTGCGCGCACTGACAAACTGATTAATCAAATATCCTTCAGAGCCCATCACCTCAACACCATCGTAACCCGCTTTCTTGGCAAGGGCGGCCGAACTGGCGTAATCCTTAATGGTCGAGCGCACTTGACAGCTGGACATAGCAGACGGCGTAAAGGGTGTAATGGGTGACTTAATCTTACTTGGTGCTTGGGAAAAAGGATGATAGCCATAACGTCCCGCATGCAAAATTTGCATACAGATCTTACCACCAGCCTCATGCACCGCCTGCGTTACCACGCGATGCTTACCCACTTGCCAAGGAAAACTCAGCTGACAGGCATGGGGCGTAAGGCGACCACGAAGATTGGGGGAAATACCACCCGTCACAATCAAACCTACACCGCCCAGAGCGCGTTCTTTGTAGAACGCTGCCAGTTTCTCAAATCCGCCCTTTTCTTCTTCCAAACCTGTGTGCATTGAGCCCATAAGCACACGGTTTTTGAGCTGGGTAAATCCCAGATCTAAGGGTTCTAATAAATGGGGAAACGACATTCAAACATCCTTTTAAAACAAGTGATTTAAATCAGCATACCTTGTGTCAAATCTAAGCTCAACCGTTGGATCGAGGCCATCAGTCAAAATCCTTTACAATTGTGTTTAGCCTGTAGCGCCATTTTCAGTTAGCATTGGCAGATTGGACTTATAAAGGAGTGGCAGATGTCCGCTAACCCATCGTTTTTCAAGAGAATATGTTTGTTTATTTGGCACACCCTGAACGGGACACGTAAACTCATCCTCAATCTAATCTTTTTTGGACTCTTAGCCGCGATCATTATCTCCATTGGCAGTAGCGAAGATATCCAAGTTGAAGATAATTCGGCACTGGTGCTTAATTTAGCCGGCTCTATTGTCGATCAGAAACAACAAGTCGATCCCTTAGAAGCCGCATTCAAACAAGGCCAAAATGCCAACGCCGATGGTGAAATCCTACTCGCCGATGTGCTTTATGTCATTGACAATGCAGCGCAAGATCAACGTATTAGCGTACTAGTGCTCGATCTGGTCGATCTTAAACGTGCTGGGATCAGCAAACTACAATCTATCGGTAATGCACTCAATCGCTTTAAAGAGAGCGGTAAAAAAGTCATCGCCATCGGTAACTACTACGAGCAAAATCAATATTTCCTCGCCAGTTTTGCCGACACCATTTACCTCAATCCCCAAGGCGGTGTCTCGCTTGATGGCCTGAGTATGTACAACCAATATTTCAAATCGGCCTTAGAAAAACTCAAAGTCAAAGCGCATATTTTCCGCGTGGGGACCTTTAAATCAGCAGTTGAACCCTACATACGTGACGATATGTCAGATGCTGCGCGGGAAGCCAGTAGTGCACTGTTAGCCGATGTATGGCAAAGCTACACACAAACGGTTGCTGGCAATCGCAATATCGAACCGAATTCTCTGGTGCCCGACGCAACCACTTATTTGGCAGAACTCGATAAAGCCAATGGCGATTCAGCCACAATGGCAATCAACATGAAATGGGTTGATAACCTAGCGACCACAGAAGATTTTCGTAAAACCATGCTAGAAACAGTAGGAAAAGCCAGCAGTGGTGACAGTTTCAAGCAAGTCAGTTTTTATGATTACTTAACCTTAGTGACACCATTACCCAGCTTTGTAGAGCAAGACAGTGTTGGTATTATTGTGGCAAGTGGCACAATTTTGAACGGCACTCAACCTGCGGGCCAAATTGGCGGCGAAAGCACCGCCGAACTGCTACGTAAGGCACGTTTTGATAAACACATTAAAGCCTTAGTATTACGCGTTGATAGCCCTGGCGGTAGCGCCTTTGCCTCTGAGCAAATTCGTCAAGAATTACTTGCACTTAAAGCAGCAGGTAAACCCGTGGTTGTGAGCATGGGCAGTTTAGCCGCATCCGGTGGTTACTGGATTTCAGCCAGTGCCGACTATATCTTCGCAACGCCAACAACACTCACGGGTTCGATTGGGATCTTTGGTATGATCACTACCTTTGAAGATTCATTGGCCAGTATAGGCGTGCATACCGATGGCGTATCGACCTCAGAATGGGCAGGATTATCTGTTACCCGCACACTTTCCCCCCAGATTGAAGCGATTATCCAACGTCATATTGAACGCGGCTATTCGGACTTTATCTCCCTGGTCGCCAAAGAACGCAACATGACCATAGAACAAGTCGATAAGATTGCTCAAGGCCGTGTATGGAGCGGTAAAAAGGCTCTTGAGCTTGGCTTAGTCGATGAACTAGGTGATGTAGATGAAGCCATAGCTAAAGCCGCTAAACTCGCGGATATGACGCTATTTGACACCCGCGTCATCGAACAAGAGCTGACACCCGAACAAAAATTCATGCAGCAGATGTTTGCCTCAGTATCGAGCTACCTGCCCGCCTCACTAAGTCAGTCATCGATGTTAGAACAAATGCTACAACAGTGGACTAGCAGTTTGAAAACACTCACCTCTTTCGATGATCCAAATAACGTCTACATCTACTGTGATACTTGCAATATGATGAACTAAATCTGCCAGCGTCTAGGTTGCAGCTCGCAACTTCAAGATGATGACAAAGACAAAGCCCGGATCTCCGGGCTTTTTTATTGGGTTTATGTCAGTAAAATCGTATAATTCGGCCACTTGAAGCTAAGAAAACGACAAGAATGACTAAACGCTCCATTTATGTTGCCTATACTGGTGGCACCATCGGTATGCAAAAGACCGATAACGGCTTTGTTCCCGTCGCGGGATTCCTGACTCAGTGCGTGCAATCTATGCCTGAGTTTTACCATGAAGAAATGCCGACATTCGTCATCCACGAATACTGCCCGCTTATCGACTCTTCCAATATGGCACCAACCGATTGGCAGATGATCGCCGACGATATACAAGCCAATTACGATAAGTACGATGGCTTTGTGATCCTTCACGGCACAGATACCATGGCGTACACAGCTTCGGCACTGTCGTTTATGCTGCAAGGCTTATCAAAACCTGTAATAGTGACGGGCTCGCAAATTCCCCTCGCCCAGCTGCGCTCAGACGGCCAAACCAATTTATTGAACTCACTCTATATTGCGGCGAATTATCCAGTCGCTGAAGTGTGTTTATTCTTCAATAACAAACTCTTTAGGGGTAATCGCTCGACTAAGGCCCACGCCGACGGCTTCGATGCTTTCGCCTCACCCAACTTCCCGCTACTGCTTGAGGCGGGGATCAAAATCAATCTGCGCGCAGGCAAAATCACGGTCGCCAACGATACCCCATTAGAAGTCGCTCATATCAGCCCACAACCTGTCGGTGTGGTGACCTTGTATCCTGGAATATCGACACAGATTTTTGAGAACATTCTGCAACAGCCAGTTAAAGCCCTCATACTGCTGACATTTGGTGTGGGTAACGCACCGCAGGATGCCGCCTTACTCAAAACCTTAAGGCAAGCAGATGAACGTGGCATAGTGCTGGTGAATCTAACCCAATGTTTCCAAGGTAAGGTGAATATGGGCGGCTACGCCACAGGCAATGCATTAGCCAAAGCAGGCGTGATCAGTGGCGCCGATATGACCATAGAAGCGGCCTTAGCAAAACTGCATTATTTGCTATCTAAAAATTTGCAGCCAGCTGAGATAAAAGCGGCCATGTTACAAAATCTAGTCGGTGAACTGAGCATAGATTAAAGATATAGTCTTCTAATCTGTTTGTTGCCCTCAAACGCTAGCAACAAAAAAAGCCCATATTTGATGGGCTTTTTTGATTTAAACTCAGACTAGATTTTAGTTCAGACTTAACAGCACTAAATGAGTGTTTATTTTAAGACTTTTGCGGACCAAGAGTTGCATTGAAGTTATTTGATATCAAATCAATGTTAGCATTGATATCACTAACAAAAGATAAAATGCTAGCTCCCCTTGCCAACCTCAGACTTACACCTAATTCCTAATAAAGCACACCTTGCAAGCCGATCTGCGCGGCCAGTCAGAAATTATAAATCCTGTGCTTTAAAGCCGGCAATTGGCTCACCACGGAATTGCTTTTTCAGCTCGGCCTTAGACAGCTCATTTATTTTACCGTCAGATGCAATAGTGAAATGCTCTGTTTGCTCAAGCTTACGCGCTTGATACAACATCACCACCTGCAGAGTCGATTCACGCTGAGTCTCACTCAACACAGTACCATCCTCCCACTTACCCAGCTCAGCAGCACTGCGAAGTCTTTCATAAACTTCAATGGGCATTTGATCGATCACTTGATTGATATCCGTCATACACTTTTCCGCTTATGTAACACGATTCTGACTCGTGTAATGAGATAACCTACAAAACCAAACACAAAGCATATTCCGGCGATATTCGCACGCATACCTTCGGCGGGTTCCCCACCCCAAAACCAAATCACCACACCAGCAATGAACAAGGTCATAGCAACGAAACTCTGATTCATTAAGCTGCTGGACTTTTGAATATGACTAATGCGCGATAAGGACTCATTGTCGCCATCGGTTTTTGCTTGGCAATGGGGGCATGAAGACGCTTTGCTCGACATACGTTTACGACACACCGGACATTCAATTAATGCCATATCAGCCTCGCCCTAACGTAACTTATCAACAACGGCGAGCATGGCAATTAGCGATGCTTCACCTAAATAAATACTGCGTTCTGGTGACCAACCCACAAAAGGATCGGCCAGATTATTATTGTCTTTAAACGGCATCTCAAGGGTATTTGATAAACACTTGAAGGTCTGGGCAACCCAATTAGACGCTACGGTCAGATTCGCTTGACCGGGCTCATCTTTATCATACCCATACTGAGTTTGAAAATCGGCACTGGCTAAGGTCAATGCTTGACTAAAGTCCGCTTGCAGCTGCGCGAGTTTATCATTATAAGCGGGGACGCCTTCACAACCCGCTAGAAACACATAAGGTAAGCCTTCATCACCATGCACATCATAAAACAGGTCAACACCCGTTTGCTGCATCTTGTTGACGACGTGATATACCTCAGGGCTTTTTTCTAAACTCGGTGTTTGCCACTCGCGGTTTAGATTAATCCCAATCGCGTTAGTGCGCAGATGACCTCTGACACTGCCATCGGGATTCATGTTGGGCACTATATAGAAATTGGCCTTATCAAGCAGCGCCTTTGCCGTGGGACAGTCATTATCGAGTAAACGATTCACTAGGCCTTCAACTAACCATTCAGCCATCGTTTCACCCGGATGTTGTCTGGCGGTGATCCAAATATTGCGTTTAGAAGGATCGCCATTCCCTACTTTCATCAGAGTAATATCGCGGCCATCTAAGGTCAGGCCTAAATGCTCTAAATTGACATCTGGGTGTAACTGGGCGCCGCTGAGTAAATCTAAATGACGCTCATAGCTGTAGGGTGCAAAGTAAGCGATTTGAATGGCATCGCAATCTAACTCTATGCTAATGCTCAGTTTACCGTCTTGATATTGAGTCGGAATACGGAACCAATGCTGGCGATCATAACTGGCCACCGCCTGATAATCTTCCCATCCCTTGGTATAAGAAGCGGTTCCCGCATTGATAATATTCAAGGTGTAATGGTTACCCACCTCACCTTCAAATCGAAAATTGAACCATTGATAAAACTCACCACCTGCATCAGGGCGGATAGCAAGTTGAATATCGTCTTTATTATCAAGATTGACGACTTGGATATTTCCGCCATCAAAGTTGGCACTGATCCGCATAATGATTCCTAATAGGTTGTTAAAACTAAGGGCAATTTAATGGCGTGCGACAGATAGCACACGGCACATTTTATTATATGGCCGATAGAATAAACCAAAACATCCCAAGGGGAAAACGAAAGCCATTAAATTCAGTCAAGACACTTGCAATCGGCCTTTAATTGACCAGTTAACACGCCTAAAATCCACAAAAAATGAGCTTTCACTATAAGTTAATGAAGATATTAGACCATAAAACTATAACCTTGGCCTCGTACTGTATTAATCAAGTTACGCGGCAAACTGATGTTAGCTAACTTTCGGCGAGTGTTACTAATGTGCATGTCCAGATTACGGTCAAATCGGCCCAAATCTTTCTGTAGCACTGAGCGCTGCAACTCTTGCTTAGTGATGACTTGGCCTTTTCTTTCAAAAAGATATTTAAATAATTTAAACTCGGTTTGGGTCAAATCGACATAGCGGGTGCCAATAGTGATCCTATAACTCATTTCATCGAAGTTAATCACTTTAGCCGCCACAGTCGCCATTTGCGGCGAGTGAGAGTGACCGGCACAGAGACGCCGCTCTAAGGCTCGTAAGCGGACAAAAATCTCTTTTATGCTAAACGGCTTACTCAGAAAATCATCTGCCCCCAATTCATAACCAGTGATGCGATCATCTTCATTGTCACGTGCTGAAATCATCAATACTGGCGTTGAACATTCACGCGCTTTTAGCAACTCAAATCCATTCATCTGTGGCATCACTAAATCAAGCACTATGATGTCTGGAGCAAAACTTTCAATGCATGCCAGACCCTCGATGCCATTAACCGCACACTTAACCTCATGCCCTTGCGTACATAGGGCATCAGCTAACCAAACGCTAAACAATGGATCATCATCGACCAAGAGTATTTTACTCATCCTTAAAGCCCAAACGAGAATCTATATCATTTATATTACCATGCGAATCGAGACGACTCTAGCGCTATTACATTCGTTAAGAAGTGTGATGTTGAAAACTGTGAACAAAATACGATATTAACAACCAATCAACTGATGATTAGCGACTCTAAAATCATCTCATAAACTCCCAATAAAAAAGCGCCCTAAGGCGCTTTTTAGAAACTAAGAGTCTGAACTTAGCTTAGAATTTAACAGTTACACCACCGTAAATCACGCGGCCGACTGTATCATATACTTGTGGAACTGTACCACCATCGCTACCGTTAGAAACACGAGAAGGTTCTTCATCTGTGAAATTCTTAACCCCTAAACTAACTGTAGTCATATCATTTACATGATAAGTACCAGCAATATTATGGTATAGCACTGCATCAACATCGTAGCCTTTAGCAAGATCAGACATCTCACCAATATAACGGTTGAAGTACATTAGGCTCCAATCTCCTTGGCCCGCAGATAGACTGAAATTGTTTCGAACCCGAGCATAAGCACCGAAGTTACCGTCTATAGTACCTGTATACGTTTTGCTCTCTTGCTCAAAATTAATCAAATAAGTCGTATCGTTGTTAATTTTCCAATCTAAACCTAAGCCTTCGAAACTATAGGCTAAATTAAAATCGATACCACTAGTATCTTGGCTACCCACGTTAGTTAATGGATTAGTAAAGTTATCCAAATTACCATCAAGCGTGATCTTAAAGGTCTCACACGCAATTTCATCACCAGCATGACAATCTTTTAAACCGGCTTGCGCATCTAAACGAGTAATCGCATCTGATACTTTAAAACGCCAATAATCTAATGTGACAGACATTCCCTCAACATAACTAGGTGAATATACTAAACCAGCAGTGTAAGACTCAGATTCTTCTGGTTTCAAATCAGCATCTGACGTGTAATTCACTAAAATTTGTGGATCTTGCTCATTACCCCAAGGATCATCTAAATAATCGTATGAACCAGTGTTACCACCGTATAGTTCACTGACACTAGGAGCTCGGAAGCCCGTTGCGGCCACGCCTCGAACCATCAAATCATCGGTCGCAGCATAGGTTAAACCTATCTTCCAAGTGCTTGCTTTACCAAAGGTTGAATAATCGTCTAAACGTAATGCGAATTCACCCGTTAATTTTTCAGTGAAGGGCACACTCACTTCTTGATAGACAGAAATGACATCGTAACTACCATCAGTTGGATCCTGTTGTGCCGCGGTGCTATCACCTGCAATCACTACTGGATCAGGATTGTAATACCCACTCTCGCGGCGATACTCAGTACCGATAGCAAAACCGACTGCACCAGCACTTACATCAAACAGCTCACCACTCAATACACCTGCTACAGTGTGTTGCTCATTGCCGCCATTAGCTTGTTCAAAATAACCCACATCATCAATAATATCTTGAGTTAATGATTGACCATTAAACCAAGCATCTGGATTAGCATAAACAGATTGTTTCATTTTAGTGGCATTAATCGAATTCGCGACAGAGGTTGAAGCCTTATTCTTGCCATAGGTATAAGACACGTCCCAGTTCATACCAGTATGAATATCTAGTGTACCAGCCAAATCACCTGAAATACGGTATGTATCAGTATCTTGCTCATATACACGAGCACCAACATCATTAGTCCGACGACGATAGTTAACACGACCTGTTTTATCGGCCTCAATACCACCTGCAACCATAGCATTATCAAGTGTTATGCAAGGTGCACCAGCAGGCACACCTGCGGCATCACATACATTAAGCATGATATCTGCTGGTTGTGCGGCGAGTTGCTGATCGGACTTACGCTTGGTGTATAAAATATCACCTGATAACACCAGATCATTACCCAGTTCCTGGGTCATATTTGCAAATAAGCTATAACGTTTGCTTGGCGTTTGATACCAACTATCTTTAGTAAAATCATAACCATTTTGCATCGCTCCCCATTCTTGCCCTTGGAGAGTTTTCATTTCCTGTACATTCTTACCATTTTCGTCAAGCACTGGCTGACCATTCTCATCTAGTTCATTACCTAGGAATGCGCCATTAGGGACAAAAGAGCTAGAACCTGGTTTCGTCCAATCACGATCAGATTGGATCACACCACGACGGTCTGAATAAGCAGCGCCGAAGGTGTAATTACCTCCATCGGTATTAAAACCGTATAGCGCACTGACCTCACCATTTTCGCCATCGCCTTTGTCTGTACTGCTACCGTTAAAATCTAATTGGAAACCTTCAAAGTCTTTCTTCGTAATGATGTTAACAACACCTGCAATCGCATCAGAACCATAAACAGCAGAAGCGCCGTCTTTCAGGATCTCGACTCGAGCGATCATAGCAACAGGGATTGAGTTCAAATCCACAGAGCTGTTGGCACCAGAACCAGAGTTCACCATACGGCGGCCGTTCAGTAGCACAAGCGTACGCTCTGCACCCATACCACGTAAGTCAACTTGTGCAACACCGTCAGCACCGTTGTTTGTGGTTGAACCCACTGCCGCACCCGCCATCGAAGTCTGTACTTGCAGCATTTGGTCAACAGAAGTAAAACCTTCCGCTTTAATCGCAGCAGCATCAATAACGGTCACAGGAGATGCTGTTTCCATATCTTGGCGTTGAATGCGTGAACCTGTCACTTCAATACGTTCAACTTTTGCTTTTTCTTCAGCAGCAAATGCGCTTGACGTAACAAATGCACCAGTAGTGATAGATGCAACGATAGCTAAGTTAATAGCTGACGCTACTTTAGTTCTTTTGATCATGTATGAATGCTCCCTAGATCTTACTATTATTTTTATGCTTACAGCTTGTACAGTTATTGCTGTACTAGTGTTGCACCTGATACTGAGGATTCACTTTAACTCCGTCAATGCTCAAAATTTTAACCAATAAAAACATATTGTTAATTACTGTGATTTATTTGGTTAATTAATTTGACGGTTATTTTTTAATACCCTTATTAACCACACTTACACAGAGTTAATCACCACAATATGTGGATTAGGCAAGCTTTAATTCTGTTAATAAGAAACATAAATGAAACATTTAGCACATTAAAAAATGTGATGCGGATCACAATTTTTAATCCTTATCAAAGTTATCTAGAAGAACAGTGTATTGATTAACTATTGTTAAATCTGCATATCTAGCAATATCCACAGATAGCCAAAGCGCTAAAATACCGATAAACATAGATAAATTGCATTAAAACAGAGATACACTATGTATCAATTGTGCTAATTATGCATTTTAACAACGTCTAAAATTATGGTTTAACAATTAAGGTACAAATAATTCTACACGTCTTTGAAATGACTATTTGTTACTGATCTTGCATATTAATTTTAAATATAAGTATTAGCTTCCAATCCCTCTAAACACTCCCTGTTTCTTATTCTTAAATAAATGACTTACATCTCATACGGACCACATTCAAGGACAAATTTTCT
>NZ_JBHFFD010000050.1:0-136153 GCF_043359565.1 Shewanella sp. S23-S33
GCTTCATGGCGCATGCGTTCGGTGATGCCACCGCGCCGCGCTTTTACGTCTAATGCCATGTTGCCCAGCCATCCCGCGTTGGCGCTGATTTCTAGCGCGCGATCGGTCAGTGACATGCGCTCACACTGGTTTAAATCTTCAATTACCATTGATGGCGCGCAGCCCAGTTCAAGCAACATGCCGTCGATAATGCAGCGATTGCCGCTGGCTTTAGCGATGTCCACAGCTTCGTGGATGCTGAGTTGATGTGGCTGGCTCAGTAGCAATTTATTGCGCAGCATTTGCGGCTTATTGAAGTGCGCCGCTTTGGCGATTTCGCTCAATTGCTCGCCGTCGGCAAACTGCCTCAGCGCACCCGCGATATGTGGCTGGTGCGCTGCTTTGGCTGGGCTTTGTGTGCATGGGCTGGTGCTATACATGGCCGCAAATCTCCGTTTTGCTTATGCTCAAATCACTAAGCTGACTTAGCGTTATTTGGCATAGTGACCGCCGTCATATCTGCGGCCTGTTGTGCCATTTGGTGTAGCGCGACCATGTTGATGTATGGCGTGTGGCGGGCGTTGGTTTTTGGCATGCATGGCAAACGACCGTGGCGAACTAAATAGCGCACGTTATCAACGGTTGTGCCAGTTCTACGGGCGAACTCTTCGTAGCTTAAAACTGGTGTGTCAATATTTACGATTACTGTGCTCATTGTGGTAATCTCGCTCTTATCTTCGTTTCATGTAATTGGCGTTACATGGTGTTAAGTTTCAATGTCGAGACATAATTGATCATATGAAAAACTTTGTCAACATTCAAAATACACAATTTAGAATTCCTTTGAATTCTTTACCTGCTTACGACGGCGGCGATACTGTGATAGTGCGGTTATTAGCCATGTTTGGCGTGCGCAATAGGCTTGAGCTTGGAGACGTTCTAGGCATAAGTTCTGGTACGTTTGCGACATGGAAAACCCGCAATACAACTCCATTTGAATTGCTGATCAGAATCCATCTAGCCACTGGTGTTCCTATGGAATACCTATGTTTTGGCCATGAAGGTGAAGCAGTTGATTTAATGAAATATGGTGTGTCAAAGAAAAATGAATATATCGATGGGAAAGTCATTGGTATTGAAGATCGATTAGCTACTTATCGCTTGCCCTCGTTAAAGATTTTTTCAATTGAAAATGGTCATTTGAAACCTAAATCCGAGTTTTTTGCAGATAAATCATTTATGCAATTGGCTGGTTTAGTTGGTGTAGATGCTGATTTGACAGTGCTTGAATCCGGCAATCTTCTCTTTATTAACTCAAATGAAATTACCGTATCTAACGGTCGCTATCTTTTTTCGATTAATGAGATTTACCAAATCGGTAATTTACGCATGCTGCCAGATGGTCACGCCTATCTTTTCCATGAAGGTGATAAGTATCAAGTCGACCCGAACACCACCAAGATCCACGGTAAGGTAGTATCAGTTTTAGAAACGGTTTAATTAACGTTAAACAAGGAAGTGATATATGAACAACAAATTTAAAAATGATCATTACGACTCTCCAGCCCAAGCAAGAGCGCGCAAGTTAATGAAGCCCCTTTTTTATACCGCTATTGGTATTTTTGTGTTGCTATTTATTGTGATGATAATCGATATCAATAACGACCCTAAGCCTGTATCAAATGCTAATTTGCAGTCAGTTAGTAATACTGCTAACGATTCTAAATTTCAGGCTTTCAACGGTCTAAGTGATTGCCAAATGGCAGTCACCATACTTAAAGAATATCCTCCGATAATACAGTCTCTTAAGTCATTAATCGACACTCCAAATTTAACTTACGAAATGGCTAATAATTGGAAATCAAAAACTAATTTTGATGCCACATTAAGCAAGTTAGATGGTAAGTTTCCTGCAATTACACGTGCTGATATGTATAACTCACGTTTAGCTAAAGGTTTAAATTTTAGAATTGGGCAGGTTTGGAGAGATATTTTTTCTAGTCTTAGACAAACTAATAATCAAGGCCCAATAAAAACTGAACAAATGGATTTAATGCAAAATGAACTAAGTCAGATTCTATCTAACTGCAAAGCGGAGTTTGATAAAAAGTAATGTCAGTTCGCAATCTAAAAGACGGCAGTAATTTTCCTTGGCTTTGCGAGTGCTACCCGAACGGCCGTGAAGGTCGGCGTGTGCGCAAGAAATTTGCGACAAAGGGCGAGGCGACGGCGTTCGAGTTGCACACCATGAAAACCATCGACGAAAAACCATGGCTTGGTGAAAAGGTCGATAACAGGCGCTTATCTGAATTAATCCAGCTTTGGCATGATTTGCATGGGCGACAACTGGCCGAGCCCGAAAATCGTTTGCGTAAGTTGCAGCTGATTTGCATTGGCTTAGAGGATCCGATAGCCAGCAAGTTAACCGTGAATGATTTTGCACATTATCGCCAACAACGCCTAAGCGGTGAAATTGTCGATATGCAAGGTAATAAGACTGTGGTTAAACCTGTGACGGTTAACCATGAGCAAGCCTATTTGCATGCGGTGTTTTCTGAACTTAAAAAGTTAGGCGAGTGGCGGCACCCTAACCCGATGGAAGGGCTTTCGGCTTTTAAGATTGATGAAACTGAACTGTCTTATTTGTACCCCGAGGAAATACCGCGCTTATTAGATGAATGTCGCAATGCCAAATATGAACATTTAGTCACGATTGTGATGATTTGTTTGTCGACTGGTTGCCGCTGGTCTGAGGCTGAAGGATTGCGCGGTAGTCAGATTGCCAATAACCGCATCACCTTTGTAAAAACTAAAGGTAAGAAAAATCGCACTGTGCCGATTTCTGATGCACTGATTGAACTTATCCCGCGCATGCGAGGCCCATTGTTTAGGCCTTGTCGCCGTTCGTTTGACCAAGCCATCAAACGGGCAAAGATTGAGTTACCCGAAGGCCAGATGACCCATGTGTTACGCCATACTTTCGCCAGCCACTTTATGATGAACGGCGGAAACATTTTAGTGCTTAAGGAAATACTGGGGCATTCTGATATTAAAGATACGATGCGCTATGCCCACTTTGCGCCAACGCATCTTGAAGATGCGATCACAAAAAACCCGCTTGCTCAATTACGAATTACTTAGCCACAATGGCGACAAAGTGGCGGCATTGATTTACATCGGCTAACGCCATTTAACACAGATAATCATTTAACTTACTGTTTTTAATATAAATCATTGTTTTTATAATAGTATGAGTAAAATGTAGGTGTTCTGGACGCGGGTTCAAGTCCCGCCGCCTCCACCAATTTTACCAGAAGGGCTTAACCGCAAGGTTAAGCCCTTTTTGTTTGAGCTTTCAAGATTACTATCGATTCAAATGTGGCGGCGGGAACTGAACTGGCGTCGACAAATAAATCATCTAACCACTTGATCTAAAATTTATTATATTCAGCCATTCAGACGCCGCACCTAAAAAACTACCTTTTCCCCTTCCCACCTAAAGCGCGCTTTTTGGCACGTTGTTTTTGGGCCGCTTTGCCGTTACGTCTTGGTTCTGCGTCCATTTTATTAAAGTCGGGTTCAAAGCCGGGTAACCATTGCTGTGGTAAACGCTTGTCCAATACGACTTCGACTTCTTCCAATAATAGGGCGTCCTCTTGACTAAAGAGGGTGATGGCAAGCCCTGCACTACCCGCTCGACCTGTGCGACCAATACGATGAATATAATCTTCAGCGATAAAGGGTAGCTCAAAGTTGATCACATATTTAAGCTCGACGATATCTAGGCCTCTGGCGGCGACATCCGTTGCCACTAGCACTTGAATTTTGCCTTGTTTAAATTCCTGCAAAACTTTCTCGCGCGCGCCTTGAGACAAGTCACCGTGAAACGCCTGAGTGATAATATCGGCTTTATTGAGTTGCTGAACCAGTTTATCGACGCCTTGCTTAGTGCGGCTAAAAATCAACACTTGATGCCAGTTTTTACTGCGTACCAGATGGCTGACGAGTTCGATTTTACGGTCGGCGTCGACGGCATAAACCACTTGTTCAATTTCGGCAGCGGTCGTGTTGCGCTTGGCAACTTCAATCAACTTGGGATCGCGCAGTAAGGTTTTACTTAAGCTGAAGATAGCGGCATCTAAAGTGGCAGAAAATAACAGGGTTTGTCTGTCACTCGGTACTTGCTTGAGCACGGCTTGAATTTCATCCATAAACCCCATGTCGAGCATGCGGTCGGCTTCATCAAAAACAAGCACACTCAATTGCTTAAGATTTAATGCACCTTGCCTAAGGTGGTCAAGTAAGCGACCCGGTGTTGCGATTAACACATCAATCCCTGCATTAAACACAGCGACCTGCGCATCGATACTCACGCCGCCGTAGGCGATACCGATACGAATATCAGTCCCTTTAGCGTACTTAACAAAACTCTGCTGTACCTGCACCGCCAGTTCACGTGTCGGCACTAAGACTAATCCGCGTACGGGTCTCACAGCCGTTAACTCTTGCGAAGGGCTGAGTGTCATCAAATGATGCAAGATAGGCAAGGCGAACGCAGCGGTTTTGCCTGTACCCGTTTGGGCGCCAGCCATCACATCCCGTTTAGCTAAGATGGCAGGGATCGCTTCTAACTGGATAGGCGTTGGCGATTCATAGCCAAGAGCCGCTAAGGTATTCACTAACGTGGAGTTTAAGGATAAGGCACTAAAAGACATTGCGGTTAACCACTGAAAATAATGGCTAGAATTTTAGCAGACACAAACCCAAGCGACTAGCGGCATAGCGCTAGTCCTATTGTAATATGCAAACTTGTTTTACGATAAAAATGCGTCGAGATCTGCAGCTAGTTGCGGACGACTAAAAAGGTAACCTTGGGCTTGATCGCACTGGTTTTGTTGTAGGAAATCAGCTTGCTCTTTAGTTTCAACCCCTTCGGCGATAATTTCCAGCTTCAACGCATGTCCAAGCGCAATCACAGCCTTAGCGATAGCGGTATTGTTGGTATCGAAGGGAATGTCTCGCACAAAAGATTGATCAATTTTCAATTTATGAATAGGCAGTTTTTTCAAATAGTTGAGCGATGAATAGCCAGTACCAAAATCATCAACCGATAATTCGATACCCAGATCGCCAAGTCGCTTTAAGTCACGGATAGCAAGATCAGGATTCTGCATCATCACACTTTCGGTCACTTCAAGCTCTAAATGCTTGGCGGGCAAACCCGTTTCAGCTAAGACACGTTTCACATCATCCACAAAGGAACTGCGCTGTAACTGTTGTCCTGCCACGTTCACGGCAATGCGGCCAAAGTGTTTGCCTTCACTAAGCCAGCGCATTCCCTGGCGGCAAGCAGTTTCTAACACCCATAAGCCAATTTCATGGATAAGACCTATTTTTTCTGCCACAGGAATAAATATCGCGGGCGAAATCAAACCCAGTTGAGGATCGTGCCAACGCAGTAATGCTTCAAATCCCACGGTTTGTCGAGTCACTAAATCAAGTTTTGGCTGGTACATTAAGTACAAGGCATTTTGCTCAATCGCGCCATAGAGGGCACTTTGCAGCTTAAGATGCTCAAAAGACTGTTGAGTTAAGGACTCTGTATAAAAAGCATAATTATTGCGGCCATCATTTTTGGCGCGATACATGGCCGCATCGGCGTTACGCAGTAAAGTGTCCGCATCGGTTCCATCATTTGGATACAAAGAAACGCCCATACTCGCCGTTAAACGTAAGTGGTCGCCCGTGCTCACAATAAAAGGTTGCTCAAACACTTGGCGCAATTGATTTATGGCAACTGCGGCATCGGCACTATTGTCGATCCCTGAAATCAATGCCACAAACTCATCGCCACCAATCCGTGATAACACATCCTGATCGCCTACTTGGCTGCGTAAACGCTTGGCAAGCTCGACCAACATTTCATCGCCTATACTGTGGCCAAAACTGTCGTTGATATGCTTGAACAGATCGACATCAATCATCACAGTCGCTAATTGCAAATTCAGCCGCTTAGCTTGTCGCACTTCTTGCTTAAGCTGCATCATGAACTTCATGCGATTGGGCAAATGCGTTAGCGGGTCAAAATACGCTAAGTGCGTGAGTTGCGCTTCATTCTCTTTCTGGGCTGAAATATCGGCAAACACAGCGACAAAATAACGTACATCTCCAACGTCATCATAAATAGTGCTTATGGTGATATTTTGCGGAAAAATCGTGCCATTTTTACGCCGATTCCAGATTTCACCGTTCCATTTACCTTGAGTAAACAAGGTATTCCAGAGTTTATCGAAAAAATCTTTATCATGCCGGCCCGAACTAAAAATCCGAGGATTCTGGCCAAGTAACTCTTCCCTCACATAACCTGTGATCTCAAAAAATGCACCGTTAACGTCGGTAATATTGCCATGCCGGTCGGTCACAACCACACCTTCAACCGAGTTTTTAAACACATTGGTCGCCAGTGTCAGTTGTTCTTCAACTGCTTTATGCTTGGAGATGTTGCGAGTCATACCGATAACGCCCACGAGCTCACCCTGGGCATTGAGTGTTGGGAGTTTTAGCGTTTCTAGCCAAAGATGATTTTTAGCTTCACTGCCATCTAAACACTCAGCGACAATGATAGGTGTACCAGACTCGATAGCGAGCCTATCACCCTCTAGAAAAATCTCTGCAATATCAGCACCAAAGAGTTCAACATCGGATTTACCAACAATCTCACTACGGGGCATTTCCCACGCATTCTCAACACTACGATTGCAAAGAGTGTAAATGCCAGCGGCATTTTTCATCCAAATATGTTCGTCAAAACTATCGATAAAAGTTTGTAAATCGACCGTTTCGACACGACTCGGTGAACCTCGGCTTAATGTTTCAGCCGCATTATGTTGGCTCAACATCTCGCCTAACTGATGTTGAATGCTATCGCTGATAAGCTTAGCGAGTTGTAGCGTTTTTGAATCTACACCTTGAGCCTCGTTGTGATAGAAGCATAAAAAGCCAAAATTAGCCCCAGATGGCCAAGCGAGAGACAAACAAATCACGCTGCCGATTGCGCTACAAGTGTGCCAATCTGAGTGCTGCCGAGTATCCATAATTAACAGAGGCTCACGTACCTGCTCAGTTAGCTGTGATACAGATAATGCAGCCGTGATTTGATGACTGCCTAATCGCGGCAATGCTGAAATCGGCTCACTCAGGCTGGACAACTTAGCATTGCTTAGAGGGAAAATAGTAGATTTATCAATAACATCAAAGGGATTTGAAACGATTTCTGATGGTGTGAGCATTGAGGGCATCACAACGGACTGGCTTATAGCAGGCTGGAGGTTAGCCAAATGATTGCCACTTAAATGGCTGAGTATTACCTGTATTTCACTTTCAGCCGCAGAGTCTGAACTTAACATGCTGCTAAGTTCACCCGCAGCATTCCATGCTAATAACATTGCTTTACTGCTTGATATCTCAGCGACTAAATTTAAGTCACTCAACCAGTTATCCAGCTGTTGCTGCGTAATAGGTACATCTATCATCATCTTGCCAACTCAGATCTCGTTACTGCTCAATCGGCCTACGGCGAGAATACCGTAAGACCTTAAACACATGCCCAATATTGCTACAGAGGGAAAATGTTAACCAAGCAGTAAAATCTCATAAAATTTTACGTTTAACATCAAATCAATACATCTCAATTGGCACTATGGTTGGATCTAAAACTTACTCCATCATATCCACCTTTTAGGGTGGTAGAGGTCAAACCATCAAAATTCACACTAACTTACTCACACTCAGCAGACTGCTTGCACGGGTAAATCCAACTAACATTGCATTTGCTACTTTAGCACAAAATTTTAGTGTCAGTATCGCGATAAGTTTATTGAGTAACAATTAGTTAGACTTAATCAATTAAGTCTTCCCCCGATAATTCAGCACTTTCTTAGCGAGAGAAAACCATCCCTAGAGACATATATCAGCAATAACAGAGTTTTGATTGACAAAAATGCTATCTTATTGTCTACAATGGAAATAATAAGGCTGAAAAACCAAGGATATTTATGCCCACAGACGTCGTATCAAGCCAAGCTACCCTGCTCAACAGTAAACAATTATATCGCATTTGCGAACTCGACCAATTAAGCACAGATTGCCAATCGACAGCAGAACTCACACCTCTCAATGACATTGTCGGCCAAGAACGCGCCCAGCAAGCGGTAGAATTTGCAATGGGAATTAAAGAAAAGGGTTACAACATCTACGCCATAGGTCAGAACGGTCTCGGCAAACGGACCATGATGCTGCGTTACCTAAGCCGTCACGAGCCAAACGACCATACCCTGTACGATTGGTGCTATGTGGTCAATTTCGATGATACCCGTTGCCCTAAAGTGCTGAAACTGAGCGCAGGGACTGGGCTTGAATTTAAAAAAGCCGTCGAAAAGTTGATGCTTAAACTTGTCAAAGCTATGCCTTTAGCCTTTGATAATGAAATGTATTATGCCCGGACTGAAAAGCTCAAAAGCCAATTATCACAGAAGCAAGAAGTCGCACTCACTGAATTAACCGAAGAAGCAAAACAAAAAGGCATCAGCCTCAGTTTAACCATGCAGGGCGACTATCAAATGGTAGCGCTCAATGGTGAAGAACCCCATGACGAAGCTTCATTCGAAGCATTGACAGAGACTGAACGTAGTCAATTTGAAAGTAATATCAATGGCCTAGAAGTTAAACTGCGCGGTATTATTCGCCAAATCACTGAATGGGAAGAAGAATTCAGCGACAAGCAGCAAGAGCATGACGAACAAGTCGCCAAAGAAGTGTTAATTCATTTTATTAAGCCACTCAAAGATAAGTTCAAGCACCAGCCCGAAGCGCGGACTTTCTTAACCGGTATGCAGGCGGATATCTTAGACAATTTAGATATCTTTTTAGAAGAAAGTGAAGAACAACTGGGCCTAGCCTACGCTTCCCTTGAAAAGAAAATGCCCCGCCGCTACCAAGTTAACGTTTTGGTCGCTCAAGGGACTCAAAAATTCCCTATTGTCGTAGAAGAAAGCCCAAGTTATCACAGCCTATTTGGCTATGTGGAAAACGCTACCTTCAGGGGGACAGTGTTCACCGACTTCTCACTTATCCGCTCCGGCAGTCTGCACAAAGCTAACGGCGGCGTGTTATTGATGGATGCGGTAAAAGTGTTAGAACGCCCTTACGTGTGGGACGGACTAAAACGCGCCCTGCGTTCACGCAAACTCGATTTAAGTTCACTGGAGCGGGAAGTGTCACTGTCGGGCACGATTTCATTGGCGCCTGAGCCTATCCCCTTAGATGTGAAAATTATTCTGTTTGGCGATCATGAAACTTATCAGCTATTACAGCACTATGATCCTGACTTCAGTGAGTTATTCCGCGTTACCGCCGATTTTGAAGATGTGATGGACAGAACCTCAACTTCTGAGGCGCACTATGCCCGCTTTATTTCGAGCATAGTTCACGACAACAACATGCTACATTGCGACCGTGCGGCTATAGCACGCATCATCGAATACAGCTCGCGGGAGGCCGAAGATCAACAAAAACTGTCGCTACACTCAGCCAATATTGCCAACCTACTGCGGGAATCAAACTACTGTGCTAAATCGGCAGGCAGTCAGCAAATTTTAGTGCCGCACGTTGAGCAAGCACTGCGAAATCAAGAGCAAAGAGTCTCGCGTCTGCACGACAACATAATGCAAAGCTTTACCAACGGCACGACCTTGATTAGCACTCAGGGCAAAGTGGTTGGGCAAATCAATGCCTTATCCGTCATCTCGACCTCAGATCATCAGTTTGGTATGCCCAATCGCATCACAGCAACCACAGCGTTTGGTAAGGGTGAAGTGATGGATATCGAGCACAGAGTCAAACTTGGAGGCCGGATCCATTCTAAGGGCGTGTTGATCTTAACCGCTTATTTAGCCTCAGTTTTAGGTAAGACGGCGCAAATCCCGCTCACCACTTACCTTACCTTTGAGCAATCATACAGCGGTGTGGACGGTGACAGCGCGTCGATGGCCGAATGCTGCGCCATTATCTCGGCTATTAGCGAGCAAGCAATTAGGCAAGATATTGCCATCACAGGTTCGATGAACCAATTTGGTGAGGCTCAGCCCATTGGCGGCGTGAATGAAAAAATTGAAGGCTTCTTCGATGTCTGCAAAATAAAAGGCCGTACGCCGGAACAAGGGGTGATTATTCCTGCCTCGAACATGGCCAACCTTATGCTGCGCAAAGACATTGTCGATGCAGTGGCACAGGGGGAATTCCACATTTGGGCCATTACCCATGTGACTCAAGCCATGGAGTTACTGCTCGGTAAAACCGCAGGAAGTTTGCCGCAAACGGCCACACCTAGCCAAGGGCAATATTCTCCCGAGAGCATTTTTGGCATCGCTCAGCAAAAGCTCACCGCACTCAGATCCTTAGTTAAAGCGGATTAAGTAAAAACGAGAGAGACAAACGAAAAGGGTTAGCACATGCTAACCCTTTCTTTATAAAGCTATTAAGCGAAATTATACTAAGCTTGCAAGCATTTCGTCGCTGTAAGGAACAAGTTCAACGCCATCACGCACGCGAGCAACATAGTCAGGGTTAGCAATGAATGGACGACCGATAGCAATCAAATCAAACTTATTCGCCGCAATCGCTTCACTGGCGGTTTCAGCGCTGTAGCTTCCAACACCCACTAAGGTTTTGCCATAGTGTGCGCGCACATAGCTTGAAGCTCTGCCACCAAGATAATCGAATTCCATGCTGTCATCGAAAATCCCAATATGCACAAAAGCGATATCGCGGGATTCCAGCTCAGGCAAGAAGTAATCGAACACTTCGCGGTCACGACTATCTGCCGCCATATTGAAATAAGCCCCTGGAGAAATCCGTAAACCGGTTCTGTCTTTGCCGATACGAGCCACAACAGCATCGACAACCTCAAGCGCAAAGCGGGACATATTGGCTGGAGTGCCACCGTATTCATCGGTGCGGCGATTGCTGTCATGGTGTAAGAAAGTATCAATCAAATAACCATTTGCACCATGTATTTCGACGCCATCGAACCCCGCTTCAATGGCATTTTCCGCCGCTTTGGCGTAATCACGCACTAGGCCTTGAATATCCTCAAGTGTGGCAGGTTTTGGCGTGACATAAGTCAGTTCGCGCATTCTTGGCACGCTGCCTTCAATCTTCTGCGCTGATGCCGCAAGCACATCACCACCACCGAAAAAGTGTGGATGAGCGACGCGGCCCGTATGCCATAACTGCACAAAAATCTTACCGCCATTGGCATGTACCGCATCGGTCACTTTACGCCAGCCAGCAATTTGCGCTTGAGTAAAAATACCAGGGGTATTTGGGTAACCTTGAGCATCGGGACGAATAATCGTCGCCTCTGTGATGATCAAACCCGCTTCGGCGCGGCGTGCATAATAGGCAACCATATCATCGGTCGGCACTAAATCGGCATCCGCCATACAACGGGTTAAAGGTGCCATTAAGATACGATTATTTAAAGTAATAGTGTCATTAAGTGAGTAGGTATCGAACAGATTTACCAATGAATTTGGCGTGGTTTGTGTGGTCATTTTCTCAGTTCCATTCTTGAATATGCATTCAAGATATTATTATTTGAACGATCATTCAAGTTTATTTTTGAATGTTTGTTCAAATTTAGGTAGAATCTGGCCTAAGCGTTTCTATACAAGTGAATGAAATTCGATGCGTAATGCAGAGTTCGACCGAGAACAGGTACTTCGCGGCGCTATGGCCGCCTTCATGCACAAGGGTTACACCAAAACGAGCATGCAAGATCTTACTCAAGCCACGGGATTACATCCGGGGTCGATTTACTGTGCCTTCACTAATAAACGCGGGTTATTAATCGCGGCCATTGAGCAATATCAACTCGACAGAAACGAACAATTCAACAATCTATTCGGCAATGGCGAGAATGTGCTGACTAATTTGAAAACCTACTTAGATCATCTCGTTATTGAATGTCTGAGTTGCGATAGCGCCCAAGCTTGCTTACTGACAAAAGCGTTAAATGAAATTGCAGAGCAAGATGTTGAGATCCGGGACATCATCAATCAGTATCTACAATCTTGGCAGCAAGCACTCACGCTACAATTTGCCACTGCAACGTTGCAAGGACTACTCCAAGGCAATCGCAGCAGCGAGCAAAGAGCCCAATATTTAATGATGGGAATTTATGGTTTAAGAACCTTCGCCCACACCCATCCTAATGCCGAAACCTTACAGTACCTTGCAGACCAATTGCTGGTAGAAGTCTGCCATTAAAGTGCGTTAATTTGTGGGACAGTAAATATCTGAATGACTAACCGAATATGATTAGGCGCACAAGCGCTAACATTAATAGAAATAGATGGATTGAATAGAATTTTTGCAGAAGATGTCGGGACGATAATTTAGCAAAGCGAATTATTCGTCCCAAGAATGACGATTAGTTTAAAATGTTAACCTATATTAGCTTGAGCGAACACTCGCTCACCTAATGAATTCAATATCTTACACTCACCTTCAAGTACAGCAATGATAGATTTTCCCTTGCGGAAACTTGCAGGTATCATCACACGCCCAGCTTCACTCACTGGCAAATTACCTAATACGGCGTTGTGCATAATTAACCCTACGGGCGCATCATAATATAAAACAGTTACAGTCGCTTGATTTGCTTGCATCACATTTAACTCACATTAAGCAGCATCTACTGCGTTATATTTACGTCGCAAGAGAGCTCCCTGTCCTCAACATTTTAAAATATCCAAAAAGATATTTTAAACATTTTAAATCAATTGCTTAAGGTCTTATTCAAATTTTATGATTTTTTATTGGATACAATACTGTCTTATACTGTACACCTTGGGCTATTTAAGCACTTCGGCAAAAAGATGCCAATCTATTTCTATTATGTTAATCAATTACCCACTATCGATCACATATAAGACACAAATAAAGATGCGTTTTTATGCATTTTTTAGAGTAAATAACCTAAATTTGAGTTATCAGTAATCTACTTAGCTTTAAATCCCACTCGAAATCCGCCCCAATGTTTACCGTTTACAAAAATGGGCACAGACAAGTCGTGCATCACTTCGCCCGTATCGCGTTTATAAGTTTGCAATAGCACAGGTTCAGTATGGGCGCCGCAACGGATCCCTGTCGGATCATTAAACAAGCGTTTGGTTCGATTGTGCACCATATCAACCTCAACTTTGCCTGTCAGTGCTTGGCTAAAGCGTTTATTATGGGTCGGAAAATAACCTTTCCTATCAACGGCTCCCGCATAAATAATTTCGCTGTGTTTTGCCAGAATGGGCTCTTGAATTGTTGGAAAATGCTGATCGGTATAACGGTCGAAAGCCGTGCTGTATTTCTGTGGCTGAGTATTGGCAATAGGTTGATATTTAGGATTAAACAAATCCGCCTCGCTAAAACTGCCACTGGCTAAACCTTGTGCTAACTTGTCACCGCACGCTTTAGCGGCAACATTCGCCAATTGCAAAACCTGCTGATCGAAGGTTTGTGTATCCCATTTAGACAGCGCTTTAAAAATACCCTCAGTGGTCAAGGATAAAGTAAAGGCCTGCTCGGATACGCTATGACTCTGTTTACCCGTCGAATTTAACGAGTCACGTATTTGAGTCACCGAGCGGCTAATGTCGTTAGTAGTGTTGTTATATTGTTTGAGTGAATCTTCCATATCACCTAAGGCATGGGCCGATTGGGTCACAGAAGCCGAAATCTCAGTGAAGTGCGCGTCTAACTCGCCCATGGCGGCGACCACATCGGCGGTTTGCGTCACGACTCGCTCCATCAGCCCAGAAGTTTTATCCGTTTCGCTGCGGATTTCTAATAACATCTTGCCGATATCTTGGGTCGCACCTGCGGTTTTACCCGCAAGGCTGCGTACTTCGTCAGCCACTACCGCAAAACCTCGACCCTGCTCTCCCGCACGAGCCGCTTCGATGGCCGCATTTAACGCCAAAAGATTCGTTTGTTCGGCAACGGAGTTAATCACTTCGGTAATTTTTTGGATTTCTTCGGCTCTTGATTTAAGCGCCTGCACTTGCTCAGCGGCAGTATCAATATCCGTACTCAGTGAACGAATAGCCGCAACACCTTTCTGAGCTTGACTTCGTCCCTGCACGCTAACGCGCTCAGCCTCTTGAGCTTGGCCTAAAATATCGGCGGCATTATCGCCAAGTTGGGCCGTAGTGTGACTCAATTGCCCTGCAGCAACCGCAATGGCACTGGCATGCTCGCCATTTGATTCAATTGATTTATTCAATAAATCAATAAAATGCGACACCTCAGCCGAACCGATAGCCATTTTACTGGTTTGCACACTAATGTCGTGGGCGGGAATGCTTTGCTCTTGTAATGCCTTAATGTTTGCCTCATCGGTGTCGAGCTTAGCCTTAGATGCGCGCAAACACACCCACACCACTAAGCCACAGGCAAGAACGCCCAAGATCAACGCCTGCACAATACTCGGAAGATGCAGTCCCTCAAGTAATAAACTCCCCAGAGTGACCAGCGTGAAACTGATGAAAATTAAAATTTTGTGCTGTATTTCCATATACTTCCCGTAACTGCGCAAGGTAAAAATGAAAGGGAAATGCTAAGAGTCGAATCATTAGCCTTCGTTCAGCTGCTATCAATTACAGCGGCTATTGCTTACAACTGACGAGGGAGGGCTAACTATGATAGCGCTCAAGATTTATAGTTTTAGTCTATTTCTCTGAATAAGCTAGATAATTTATCTCGCTAAATAAACAAAGTAGAAGTTAGCTATCATCAACAGTCTCACGAGCGTATGGCATTAGACATTAGTATTAATCTATCGCGATATAGTCCTAGCCTATCTAAAAGCGGATCTTCCTTGATAAAACCAACTTTGCCCTGAAATGCGTGCCCCGTCGCCTTCTAGGTAATAAATCACATAGGGACGACTGCACTTATGCCAAGAAAACTGCTAATATCGGCGCAATTTTTTTGAGCTAACGAGATCAAGATGGGCAGAGCATATCAAAACAAGAAAGAATCCATGGCGAAAACAGCCGGTCAAAAAACCCGCATTTATTCACGCTACGGTAAAGAGATTTACGTTGTCGCTAAGCAAGGCGGCGTTGAGCCCGATGGAAACTTATCACTGCGTCGCTTAATTGAACGCGCTAAGAAAGACCAAGTGCCTGCGCATGTTATTGAACGCGCAATTGAAAAAGCCAAAGGCGGCGGTGGTGAAGATTACGATACCGCCCGTTACGAAGGTTTTGGTCCTGGCAACTGCATGGTCATTGTTGACTGCTTAACCGATAACGTAAAACGTACCTTCACCGAAGTGCGTCAAGCCTTCGTGAAAAACGATGCCAAACTCGGCAGCCCAGGTACAGTTGGCCACATGTTTGATCATCAAGCCGTGTTCGTGTTTGCGGGTGATGACGAAGATGCGATTTTAGAACTGCTGATGATGGCTGACGTTGATGTAAGCGATGTTGAGCTTGAAGATGGCTTAATCACAGTATACGCGCCACACACTGAATACTTTAAAGTCAAAACTGCGCTGACCGAAGCGATGCCAGAGGTTAACTTTGAATTTGACAATATCACCTTCGTACCGCAGGACATGACTAAAGTTGAAGGTGAAGATGTCGTTATGTTTGAAAAGTTTATTGCCGCACTTGAAGATTGTGACGACGTACAAAACGTCTATCACAATGCGGAAATTGATGACTAGACGTTTCTTTCGCCTGAAACAAAAACGCAGCTAATAGCTGCGTTTTTTATTTATAGATCAAAATATTAAGCTTCAATAAAGCAGCCATGAAACCCTAGTGGCAATACCCTGTTCATTTGAGCCGAAGCGATGGGGCCCGCACTGATATCACTGGCACGAAACAAAGACAAACCAGACTGTGCATTATGGTAATCGAGCCAAGTCATCAGTAAATAGGCTTCGTGCTGCTCAGTGGCGGGGATATAGAGCGGCTCTTCGGCAATTTTGCCTTTGCCAAGATAAAACTCGCTATAGCTCGCGTCGCCAAGTGTATCCGCACTGTGCTTGCTGCTGTCTTTTGCATTATGAATACAATACAGAGTGTTACTTAGCCCTGATTCAGATTCGGCTTCTGCTTCATATTTAAAGTTAGAGCTGGAGCCAGAGTTAACAGCTGAATCTGATCTTGCTCCAACGCCAAATAACGGAGCAAACGCCGAAGCCCCGCCTGTTTTCTCTGCAAACGTTTTTTCACCGCTAGTTTGTTTTTTACCCATAATGTGCTGCGAAAACTGGGGAAACTCCATCATCACGCCGCTGCGCTTAATACGTGCAGAGGAAGACAAGGTCTCCGCAAACTGCGTTTTGCTAGCTAGTGTAAATGCTGCTGTAAGTGGTGCTGTGAGCGGTACTGTAATTGTCACTAACTCGGCGTGGGGTGTCTTAGTTTTACGCTCCCCCGTCAGTAACCCCTTCATCCCTTGGGTTAAAATAGCTGAATTGGGATAGAGGCAAAGCTGCACAGAAAGTTCGTCATTCTTCTCAATGGCTTGACCAAAGTGAAACACAAATCCTGCAGGCAGTTGGTGTAACTGGCGCACGCTAAAATCGGCTTTGTCGATAACCAGTAATTGCGATGGCAATTCGGGGCGCCATTTAAAGGCATCAACATAGGTTTCGCCCTCTTCATACACGCAGGATGAAATGTAAAACACCAGCTTATTCTCACTCTGCGCGAAGGCATGTAAATAGCTAGCTTGAGGTAATTCAATCACTTCCATTCTGGCAATGCTGTCATCGGCTGCCACTTGATACACAAGTAATTGCTTATCACCACCGACATACCAGACGCCAAAATTCCATAGTCCACCTTGTCCGTCATCGAGTGGGTGAGCAGAAAAGGGCAAGCCCTTAAATTTGTCACCAAAGCTTTTCACGCCAAGCGTGGTTAAGGTCTGAGCATCAAGTCGATAGGGTGAACCCGCCTCCCATAAAGCGAGCAACTCGCCGTGGCGCGGCAATAAACTAGTATTGGCCACATTCAAATCGTCGTTATTTCGAATAGGTAAAGCATTGGGGATCACTGTGCCTGCAGTCGTGTACTTAAACGCGCCAGCGGCCTCTTCCACTTTAAACTTCTTTGTTTGGATAAACTTAGCCTGATGCTGAATTTGCCTATTGCTCACACTAAACTGTTGCACCATGCCATCGCCATCGAACCAATGCTGATATGCCTTACCTGCCCGAGACATTTTCGCTGGCCCATTACGATATAGATTGCCACTCAACTGCGCTGGCCACTCGCCCGAAACCTGCATAGTGAGTGGCTGATAGTCGCCTTCAGCCCCATTAAAACCTATGGCCCATGGCTCACGGGCGACCGCTTGTGCGTTATCCAGTGCCAGTAATTTATCCACCGAACTTGCCCAAACAGCAGTCGTCATTAGGGCGGCTGAGCCTGCTAGAAATTGACGTCTATCCATGGTGCAGCCCCCTCTTAGCGAATATGTATAGTGATTTGAGTATCGGCCTGCAAACTAATGCTGGCGTCTTTAAAGCTCGCAGGTCCAAAACTGCCGGCGTTATTGCTAAAACCATAGCCTTCACTCGGCACACCTAACATATTGGTATCTAAGCTGTGATTACCGTTTTCATCGTGAAAGACCTTGACCGCATATTGGCCATCGGCGAGATCGCTAAATACCAGCCTATGCTCTGTCTTAGTGACGGGCTTTATCATAGATGCGCAGGGATTGTGGCCTGCGGCGTAATCCTCGGCATTGGCGTAGAGCTCCACCATCAAGGCGCCGGTTTGTACTTGAATATTATCGATATCCACAGTCAAGGCATGTGTCTGGCTGCCTTTGGACATGGAGCCTGCCGACATACTTCCTGCAGACAAGAGTAAGCAAGCTAAGCCTGCGCCCCAAATCGCTGATAACGTCCTTTTCGTCTTATTAGCTTGGCGAACCTGTGTTGTCATAGCCGAGTTCATGTGTTTCATGTCTTACTCCTGTTATTTGCGCTGATAAGTAACTGCGATGGAGTTAGCTTAAAAAATCACAGGACGAAAAACAGGTGCCAAAAGTCATGAAACAAAAATTTAACAAGATGACTTTTGGCATAGTGACATCTGGCGGTGATACCCTAGAATGGTCGGTGGAATTGGATTAAGGAATCGTCATTCGTGCTAGAAAATCGATTAGCGAAAGAAGAGAGCATGTTAATTGCCGCAGGAGTGCTCACTTGGGCATTAGTCGCTTGGGTTGGGATAAACCAAGCCGCATTACATACATGGCAAGGCATTCTCAATGTAACACTTTATGGGCTGTATTTAGTGCAATTTATACTGATAGCTACCGATAAAGTTGCGCATAATAATATTCGACTTCGCCGCATAACCACGCTAGCAATGCCCTTGATCGTACTGAGCTTATTACTCACGGCAAACCATGCATTGCTGCCGATCCTCTTCGTCATTTGGGCGTCACTGTTGCCTGAGTTTTTCAATCGCCGCCAAGCCATTTCACAGCTAGTGTTGGTCAATGTTGTTTATTACCTACTGCAGCAATGGCAATTTCATGAACAATGCAATGTGTTCAATATTTTGATTTATCTTGGTTTTCAATTCTTTGCCTACAGCAGTAGCCAAGCAAGGCTTTCTGAACGTAAATCACGTTTGATACAAGAACAGCTAAACCAACAGCTTATTGCCACTCGCGCGCTGCTGAGCCAAGCCAGCGAACAGCAAGAAAGATTAAGGATATCACGCGATTTGCACGACATTCTCGGCCACCAACTCACAGCGCTTTCCCTGCAATTGGAAGTACTAAGCCATACAGCGCCAGAGGAGCTCAAACCTCAAGTTAACCAAAGTAAATCCTTAGCTAAAGAGCTACTTGAAAGTATTCGCGCCGTCGTCAGGGCGCAAAGAGTGCAAGTCGGATTGGATTTAGTCCCACCTTTAGAGGCACTGATGACCCGCTTACCCAACGTGACTCTTAACTGCAAAGGGATGAAGCCACTGCAATCAGCCGAACTGACTCAGGCACTACTGTTAGTGCTGCAGGAAGGCATCAGCAACGCCGTTCGTCACGGCAAGGCGAATCAACTGCAATTGAGCATGCAAGACTCCCAAAGCGCGCTGGTATTGCAACTAAGCGACAACGGCATGGGGCTAACACGGGGATCCGCGCGAAACGCATCAGCTAAAAGCGGCACTGGGCTAAACGGTACAGGACAGTTCGGCACTGGGCAGTTCGGTACTGGGCTCGGCGGCATGCAGGAAAGGCTACAACCCTTTAATGGCACCTTGGAGTTAAGGGCAAATGACTCGGCGTCCGGTTGCCAACTCACCTTCACACTCCCTGCACTCGCTTAACTTTTTATTAAAAACGCTTTGGGATCACTATGGATACGCAAAACAACATCATCAGTGTCGGTTTAGTGGAAGATCAGCAATTGGTTCGCCAAGGGATCGCCAGCCTGCTCGCTATTTCCGACAACATTCGCGTGTTATGGCAAGCCGAAGACGGTCAAGATGCACTCAAAAAGCTTGCCAGCAATCCCGTCGATGTGCTGCTCAGTGATATCCGTATGCCAAATCTTGATGGTATCGCCATGCTCAAACAGATACGGCAAAGTGCCAATCGCTTACCTGTCATCATGTTAACCACCTTCGACGACAGTGAGTTATTCCTCAATAGTTTACAGGCGGGAGCCAACGGCTTTTTGCTCAAGGACGTGTCACTCGACAAGTTACTGCACGCCATCGAAACCGTCGCCAAAGGCGGCTACTTGATAGAGCCTTCGGTGCTCAAACAGATGAGTGAGCCTAAACCTGCACCTAGCATTGGGGTAACTAGAAATGAATTATTGTCGGAACGGGAGCGGGAAATTCTCAGTTTTATGGCAGGCGGCTTCTCCAATAAAGAAATCGCCAATGCGGTATTTTTAGCCGAGGGCACAGTGAAGAATCATGTCTCTAACATACTCACTAAACTCGATTGCCGAGACCGTACCCAAGCTGTGCTCAAGGGATTGCAACTGGCATTGATTTAACCCATTAGCATTAAACCAAACCCTATTGCCAACAAAAAGGGCCATTTAAGGCCCTTTTTGTGCTCATCTAAAGCGATGAGTTATGGCTAAAACCTAACGAAGATCCATCTCTTGGATAATTTCATGGGCAATAGCGGGCGTTGTACAGCTCGGGGTTTCATGCAAATCCGCTTTTAACTGACCTTTACGGTGCTTAAGTGCTGCATCTAATTTTTTCGATGCGGCTTTGATTGCTGGGTACATAACCTCATCGGTACCTGAAGCAGAAATACGGCTTCCTTCATAATTCGTACGAAGCTCAACCTGATACTCGCCATGCTCTTTCGCAATAATAATGTCCAGTGCGATCAGAGAGGGGAAATGGGTGGCGATTTTTGCAAATTTTTCGTTAACATCTTCTCTAATAGAATCAGTAACATCGACGTGGTGACCAGAAATATTTATTTTCATAGGTTGTCCCTTTTAGTGTCATTACTTTTATTTTTGCTTCACTAATAGAGCTTGGGGCATGCAGGATAAAACACAAGGGTTATTGGCAAATATTTCGGTCAACTCAGGTATTAGCATCTCCTAAATGTGACCTCCATCAAGAAGTCAAAAATAAAACAGCGAGAAAAACATGATTAAGTGATTGATTTATAAACAGGCATTAATAATAAATCAATCACAAAATGCAATACGACATAAGGTAAATACGCTTAATATTTACGTTGCACACTCTGCTGCCAAAACTGTTGGGACAAATGATGCGTCTTGGTCGATAAACGCGACACTTGATCACCCCGCGCTGCCGCATCGAGCGTCTGCTCTAAACTCTGCTGAGCCAAGTCGCTGATCACATGGATAGCTCGGCTAATTTCTGCGGCCACGGAAGTCTGCTGCGTCATCGCCGCCGCATTATCATCGCTCAAAGAGTTAATTCGCGAAATAGATGAAAGCAACTCGCCAAAAGCCACACTCGCATCTTGCGCTAAGCTTACCGAACGTTTTACCTGTTCCTGCCCCGCCATCATGGTCGAGGTAGCCCTTTGAGTGCTTTCCCTAAAACGGCTAACAATTAACTCAATTTGCGAGGTGGATTGGCTAGTACGGCTCGATAACTGCCTGACCTCATCGGCCACCACGGCAAAACCACGACCACTCTCCCCAGCCCGCGCCGCTTCAATTGCCGCATTTAAGGCTAATAAGTTAGTTTGGTCGGCAATGGCACGTATGACTTCGAGCACTTGGTGAATCGCACTGCTATCTTGTTCAATAGCTTGTACAACATCGGAAAAGTGGCTCACTTGCACACTTAACTGATGTATCGCATCAATAACCGTTTCTAAACGAGAATGCCCGCGTTGAGCCGCCTCATGGCTCGACACCATTTCCGAGGCTGTGCGATGAATGTTTCCCGTCACTTCAGCAAAACTGGCACTCATCTGCTCCATCGCAGTCGCAGCTTGCGTGGTTTGTTCACTCTGACTATCGGCATGCTCCCAAGTGTTTGTAATGGTTTGTTTAAGGCTGACACTTTGTGCTTGGATCTCACTGGCAGAATCAGCCATACGGCCAACAACGCCACCAATTTCAGTGATCAAAAAACGTAGGGCGAGGTCTAATTTACCGATCTCATCTTGGCGGCCGGTGTACACGCCCGTAGCAACGGGATCGTCAATAATGTTGGTTGCCATAGACACAAGCTTTTGCAGCGGCTGCATCAGGTAATACCATGCTAGGCACGCGAGACTCATCCCTACCATCGCGGCAACTATAGGGGAATAACTGGCAATCATCGCCGTAGCCGTAATCGAAACCAACATGGCCAGCAGTATTTTGCCACTGAAACCTAACCTATCTTTACGCAATACTTTAGGTTGCTTGCCCTGATTAATATCACGGTAAATACTCTCAGCGGCTTTAATCTGCTCAGGGGTAGCTTGGCGACGAACAGATTGATACTCATGAACTTTACCATCTTCATACACAGGCGCGACGTAGGCATTCACCCAATAATAGCCGCCCGTTTTGGTGCGATTTTTAACTATCCCCATCCAAGGTTTTCCCTGCTTAATTCGCTCCCAGAGGATCTTAAATGCAGCCGCAGGCATATCTTGATGGCGCACTATGTTATGTGGATTCCCTTGCAACTCAGCAACACTAAACCCACTGATCTGCGAAAAGGTCTGATTCACATATTTAATGTTTCCCTTCAGATCCGTCGTTGATAGTAAAATCGCATTATCTGACAGGTGTGTTTCACCATTTGTAGAATTTTTATGCATAGGGTTATCAGGCTAGGTCTCGGTAAAAAAGATAACGCATTCTGCCAAAACCGTCGTCTATCAAAATTGATAAAGCTCACATTGGCAGCATAAAAATTAACCTAACGCTAAACAAGCAGTAACCACTAAACACATATCAACAAATAAAAACAAACAATTGTGACAGGGCGCTCGTTACGCTACATACGTTAAACTCGTCACCCTACACTCGCTAAAGCAGATCAGCTTAAGATCACAAATTCACATTCGAATCTAAATGATATCGTTTATCATTTGAATTAACTAAGTTATACTTCTCGCGGTTAGCTATCTACTGCTATAGAAATGCATTTGTCGTTAAGCCAAAAAGCTCAAGCACACTTTGCAGAATCAACAGTAACGGATAGCCATAACAGACCCATATTGGCTCGAAATGAGAAGTGGCACTTATGTCTAATACACCCGCGTTTGAAACCTCAACGCAATCTTCTACAACCCAAATGCGCTCGTTCTCGCTGATTTCGCGGGGAATTGTGCAATGGTTTAAACAAGAGCAATCGCAGTTTGCCTTCAAAGTCTTTGCCCGTGCGAGTGCCGCTCTAGTGGCGGGTTATGTTGCGGCAGCAACCTTGGCTTGCCTGCTGACATTAGTGCTACCTATGCCGCGCTTTGAAAGCACGATAACAGCCAATATGTTAGCTTTCCTGTTTTATGCCATTGCTATTATTTATGCCTTTTGTGTGCGTAAAACCTGGCATGCGTGGCGAGATTTAGGCTTAGTGAGTTTGTTATGTTTTGGATTGATCAAGGTATGTGGGCAATAAGATGAAAGAGACATTTTTTAGAACTTTATCTTGGCTACATACCTGGGCAGGCTTGCTCGTATGTTGGGTATTATTGTTGATCTTTTTTGCGGGTAGCTTGAGCTATTTTCGCCATGAGATCAGCCTTTGGAATGAACCCGAATTACATAAAGGGGTTTATCAAGACTACCGAGCCGATACCCTCGAAAACCAATTAGATAAAGGTCAAAGTTACATAGAAGCGCATTCGCCGGCAACAGCGCAGCGCTGGATGATAGGTTTTCCAACTGAACGAACCCCCTTTCAAAGCGTTAGCTGGCAACTGCCACCAGAAAAAGGTCAGCGTCGTGGCAAGACTGAAGAACATGTAGCCTTAGCAGATGGCAGCGGCATGATCTCTGAAGTGCGTGAGAGTCGCGGCGGTGATTTCTTCTATCGTCTGCACTTTGACTTGCACTATATGTCCGCTATTACAGCGCGTTATATCGTCGGCGTTTGCACTATGTTTATGCTGATCGCCCTTATCAGTGGCATAGTGATCCACAAACGGATCTTCAAAGATTTGTTCAGTTTTAGACGGGATAAAGGCGCTCGCTCTTGGCTAGACGCGCACAATGTGAGCTCTGTCATCGCCCTGCCCTACCATTTGATGATCACTTATACAGGGCTTATTACCCTAATGCTTATCTATATCCCATGGACGGTTAATACCGCCTATTCGGGTGATAACCAAGCTTTTTTAAAAGAACTTAATCCCGCCAGACAAACCGAGAAAGCCGCGGGGATTAGTGCGCCACAGGTGCAACTGAGCCAATTACTACCTCAAGTGAAAGCCGCATGGGGCGATGCGCCAATTAAGCAAGTGATAGTGTCATACCCTAAAGATCAAAATAGCCAAGTGACCTTTTACCAAAACACAGGTAAAGATGTGACCGATGAAGCCAATATTTTGATATTCAACGGGATAAATGGTGAGCTTAAATATGCCAGCCCGCACGAAGCCTCAGGAGCCTCCGCGACTTACGATACGATGATGTCGCTGCACACGGCACGTTTTGCCGCCCCGCTGCTAAGATTTTTATTCTTTTTCTGCGGTTTATTAGGCTGCGCTATGATCGCGACAGGCACTTTGATGTGGGCCATTCGTCTACGTCAAAAACAGCAAAAATTGATCGATAAAGGCGAGAAACCAAGCTTTGGATTACGTTTAGTTGAAGGGTTAAACTTCATGTTTATCTTAGGACTACCCTTAGGCACTGTAGCCTTCTTTTATGCCAATCGTCTCTTATCGACAAGTTTTGCAAGCCGCTCTGAATGGGAAGTTCACAGTTTCTTTATCGCGTTAGCGGCAATGGGAGTTTGGGCTTTCTTGGGTCGTTCACGTCGCCAGTGGCAAACCGCATTACGACTCACAGGGATTTTGTGCTGTGCGCTGCCCGTGCTCAATGCCTTCACATCACCAAGCAATATCATCGACAATATCCAATCCCATCAATGGGCTTTAGTCGGATTTGACGTGCTCGCAGTGCTACTTGGTGGCGCTATGCTATTTGCCAGTAAAAGAGTGACTTTGATTGCTAAGGCCCCCACTAAACACCCAGAAAAAGCAAAAAATGCACGTAGAAGCGAATCCCAAACATCCCTTGCCAGCGACCTTAGCTCGTCATCTTCATTGGAGGAAGCCAAATCATGATGCCAGAATTTATTCCCCTACTTGGGATCTTAGGTTTGAGTTATCTTTCCCTCGCCCTGTTTGCCTTAGCTAAATTTGGTCACTTCAAGGATGTGTTCAATCGTCCACCAGCACAATGGCAAAGTCGTTTGCTAACCTTGTTTGCTTGGTTACTACTAGCATTTAGCTTAAGTGCCTGCGCGAGCGATCAAGGCTGGGCTTACGGGAGCATTTTGTTTATGGGAATAATTTCCCTCGCGGCAATGCTGGTCATCCTAACGTTAAGCTACAGCCCGCGCCATTTACCGATAGGAATCGTCACTGGCAGCGTGCTCACTGGCACTCTATTACTGAGTGCTGGGATCTAATGTCCAGCTAACACTGGCATGGCGATCATGGCTAAGTGAGCACCGCTAGGCTATAGTGCCCTGATGTCCTTCAGATAGGAGAAAATAATGGGCTTTAACTTAACGGTTAACTGGCAAACCTCGCCCGCCGAAGAAGGCGAATTTTGTCGAGACCACAGTATTACCTTTGGCAGCGGCCAGACGATTCAAGCCTCGTCGGCACCGGAATACAAAGGCAATGGGCAAAATGTCAATCCAGAGGAAAGCCTGTTGGCTGCATTATCCTCATGCCATATGTTGACCTTTCTAGCGATTGCGCATCTTAAGCGCTTACCTGTAACCTCCTATGTGGATAATGCCACTGCAGAGCTGGGTAAAAACGATGCGGGCAAGTTGGCCGTGACAAAGATGGTGCTCAATCCTAAGGTCATTTTCGCTGAAGGGGTCGAAGTCAGCCAAGAAACCCTTGAGAAAATTCACGAGAAAGCACATGCAAATTGCTTTATCGCTAATAGTTTAGCAACAGATATTCAAATCAAGTTTTAGGATTTGAGTAGATCTTTATGGCCCGCTGATGGTTTTCCTAAGCGGGCTTTTTTATTGCCGCACCGTAACTCAATACCTGTCCGAATCATTGCTATCACCGAATTATCCGCGCCACCTAATCATCCACAGAGTCCAACTTTTCACCATTATTCAGCTCAGGTCCAGCTTTTAAACAGTACGATATAAGCCAATCTTAGCTTGGTATCATCTGTTGGAGTTAAAAGATGCACATTCAACCACTGCGAAATTCCCCGTCTGTCAGCCCACAAAAAAATGTCTCTACTGCTGAATTTGCACAGGTTAAAAATCCAGTTCAAACCAGCGCACCAGCATCAACTGATACAGTAACGCTTTCTAGCGATGCAAAACAATTGCCGGCAAATGCGCAAAAACCAGCAGAAATGCCAGCACTGAGGGATAACATAGAAACCTTAGTCGAATTGAAACACGCGAAGATGAAGTATCAAGTGATCGCCGACATGACCAATTTAGCGACAGGAACGAGCCAAGGGATTTCAGCGCCAACGGCCTATTATCTAAGCCATAACGAAGATGCGAGAGCAATGACAGTTAATCACCTTGCCCAACAACAGCAAGTGAACACTATGCAAACCTATGCGGAAACAAGTAAAAATGGGAATAGAAGTATTAATGAATGGGCATAAAAATGGGTGTTGTCTCGGGAACCAAGAGACAACACCCTAACTTTGTACGCGGACATGCTAGCCGAGATACCTTAAAATTCGGTTAAATACTGAATTTAAATATCAATTACTTAGCTTTAATATCCTGTGCCATACCTTTTACAGGCAAAGGTTGCACTTTTAAGGCTGGGATTGGCTGTTTAACCAACTCATCCTTCAAATAACTTATTGCAGTTTCAAGCTGCGCATCTTTGCCATTAAAGGTAGCGAAAGGTAAGTTATCAACTTCAATATCCGGCGTTACGCCATGGCCTTCAAGCACCCAGCGGCCATCCATTGCATACTGTGGATACTCGGCCACCCGCGCCATCCCTTTATCGGTCAACGCATTTCGCCCAGATAACCACACACCCGCCCCTGCCGTTTGTTTACCAATTAAGGGCGCAATACCGAGTGCTTTAATCCCTGCGGAGAAGGTTTCGCCGTCGGAATAGGTCAGTTCATCGGTTAACACCACTAAATGACCACGGAAAGTTTGTTGCATATTGGTGTTTGGCGTGCCGTGGGTCGGTTGCCAAAACGCCCAAGCGCGGCGTAGTAACTTCTCAATAATCCAACTGTCAATATTGCCACCACGGTTACGGCGAACATCGATAATCAAACCTTCTTTATCGTAGTTGGCATAAAACTCACGGGCGAAACTTTCAATATCACCACCGCCCATGGCATATAAGTGCAAATAACCCATCTTGCCCTGACTTGCATCTTCGACCACTGCCGCGTTATGGCTCACCCAATCTAAGTAACGTAATTGACTGTCCACCACAGCGCTAACGGGCATGACGATGGTTTTATGGGTTTGGCTACCACGCTTAAGCTGTAGTAATACTTGCTTATCCTGTTGATTGCGTAAATGACGCGTGACGTCGGCCACATTTGCCACTGGCGTGCCATTGATAGCCAGTAACATATCACCTTCTTTAGCATCGACTTCGATACGATTTAACGGTGAAGCATTAGCAGGTAGCTCAGGATCGTTACTGTAAATGTGCGCGATTTTAACGCCATCTACCGTTTGTTGTAGGCGCGCGCCAAGGCTTGCCGCTTTAGCCGCATCGGGATCTTGAGGTATGTCACCACCGCGCACCTGTGAGTGCAAAGAATCTAACTCGCCCATCATTTGCATGAAGATGTCATTCAGTTCGTTACGATCGGTCAGGCGGTCGAGCAAAGGTTGATACTTAGCTTTGGTCGCTTGCCAATCGAGGCCGCGCATTTTTTTGTCGAAGAAAGATTCTCGGTGCATCAACCACGCATCTTCAAACATTTGCTGCCATTCAAGCTGCGGAGAAATCGCTAGCTGCCATTGTTCCGTTTGCACTTTGGCATTATCCGTATCGCCTAATTTATCGCCGCCATCAACAATCAGGAGTGATTTCTCATTACTGTGCTTACGTAGCATCAGCTTTTTACCATCGGCAGAAACCTCATATTGGCCAATGTCCTCGGCAAAAACCTCGGCTTTGGGGCTTAATCGGTCAAATTTGATGGTCATTAAATTAGGAGCGACATCGTCGCCAATAGCTTGATCTAACAAATAAAGTCTATCATCGACGACGCGCAGCTTACTGTAATTGCCTGAATCGACAGGCACTTGCCATAAACGCTGAGAGATCCCTGCCCAATCGATTTTTACTGGACTCGGTTTATCCTTAGCATCGGTTTCTTCAACTTGATTCGATTCGAGTTCATTGGGTTTACTAAAGGGGAATTTGGCATTTTTGACCAGTGCGATGGCAAAAATTTGGCTGCGTTTATCAAACACTGGGCCCATATTTCTATCGCCCCAAGGTGAACTTGGTGTTGCGCTGAATTGGCGATTCGATAGGAAATATAGCCACTGGCCGTCACTGCTAAAGGTTGGCGAATAGGACTCGTATTTGTCACTGGTGAGCGTCTCGGCCTTATTTTCATCCACAGAATACAGGACGATTTGCGGACGTTGTTTACCGATTTCCGACTTAGTTAATGCAATAAAACGGCTGTCACTGGACCAGCGGATATCGGCGTAAGGCCCAAGTCCCTCACCGTTAGTGATGATTTTTTTATTGGTATTTTTCTTTAAGTCGAGCAGCCACACGTTACCATCGTTATCGTCATGGGCGATAAATCGACCGTCACTGGACAAATTAAGACTCATTCTTAAAGTATGGCCGTCTTTGGTTAACTGTTTAGCGCCACTGCTGCCATCAGCAGGGAATTGCCAAATTTCTTGCTGACCTGTCATGTCGCTAATTGCATAAACCGACTTGCCATCTTGGCTCAACACAGCTTCCCTTACGCGATAAGTCCCCGGCAGTGCAACTTGAACTAAACGCGAGCCATCAATACCCGCGATCGCCACGTGGCTGCGGGCGGTGATCACTACTTTATCGCCAGCGGGGGCCAAATTAGTTGAAGAAGCGTAATCCATAGGATCTTTTACCCAATGCTCGCGGCGCTCGGCAAAATCGGAAATGAGTTCAATATTGAGTAACGAGTCTTTAGCGGCCGCAATATCAAACACATGGATATCCGCACCCAACTGGAATACCACTTTGCCTTGGTCCATCCGCGCACCGCGGACCTGCCAATCTTTAAATTGAGTTAACTGTTTTGCATCTGAACCATCGAGCGCACTCGACCAGAGGTTGTCGTTGCCATCGCTGTCGCTAATAAAATAGAGTCTGTCCTGCCATAGCATAGGTTGGCGCACTGAGCCGTCGTGTTGGCCGCTGAGCAACTGTGCTTCGGTTTTGCTGCCGAGTTTAAAGCGCCATAATTCACCTTTTGCGCCGCCACGGTACACTTTGGCATTATCGCCAGTCACTTGCAGACCAAAGCGGGTGAAGTACACGTATTCGTTGCGATCATCAATCACACCTTCAACTGCATCGGCTAAGGGTAAATCTGTGGTGGTGAGGGTTTGAGGATCGACGCTGCGCAGCATCCAATTATTAGCAGGACCAAAGCCCGTGTCGGTGGAATATAAAATCTCGCCTTTGGCAGTCCAGCCCTGAACTCGTACACGGCTATTCTCAAAACTCACCCGTTTAGCCACACCGCCCGTAATGGGGATCACATACACTTCGCTCGCGCCTTCATAGTTGGCAACATAAGCAACCCACTTACCGTCGGCCGAAATAGTCGCCCCTAGCTCTTCCGCAGGTAAACTCGTTAAGCGAGTCGCCGCTTTTTGACCTAAGGTCTGAGTCCATAAATCCCCTTCTGCAGTAAAGACTAAGGTTTGATCGTGCAACACTGGCGCACGGTAATACCCTTGATTGCTCACCGCATCGGCAGCGATGGTTTGGAACGCTGTTAATGTGCCAAGGGCAAGCATGCAGCAGGCGACAGAATGGCGAAGTTTCATGTATGACCTCTATCCTATTGTTATTTTTAGCAATAGACTCTTTACTACGAGATTTTGCTAGCAGATTTAGCGAAGAAATTCTTGCCATGGGCTTTTGTAAAAACCACAATCAAGTCCAAAGCATGACAATTGAGCCCAACAAGCTAGCAGAATTTGATAGAGAGTTCAGTAACTTCAAGTCAGAGAAGTTTTAGCAAATGTGTCACATCTTAAATCGCGGAGGAGCAACTGAATAAAAGACAAGATTCTTTAGAGGAAAACATCAAAGATCATAGCGTTACCATATTGCACTAGGATAAAAATATACCAGAGTCGGACATGAGTGGCTAACGTGAAGGGCTAATGTTAAGGGCTGACATACAGCGTCTTTAGCGGACTGTTTAGGCGGCTCATATTAGACTGTTTCGCCAGTGTCATTTGTTGCCATTTATTGATCACTCGTGCAATTTCACCGCTATCTATCAATGCCTTAATCGCATGATTAAACTGCTCTAACTGGCTTGTCTTGATACTCGCTTTACTGAACATTAAATGAATATGGTTTTGATCTAACACTAACTTAAGTGGTACTAGCTTGATGCGTTGATGCTGGCTGGCAATATAGGGCATGGCTAAGGTATCTCCGACTATCATATCTCCCCTACCGTAGATAAGCATTTGCACAGACTTATTTGAGTCGGGACTTAATACTAACAAGTGCTCCTGCTCTAATCGATATTGAGATTCTTGATAATCTGCACCATACCAACCGCTAGAAGGGACAAGTAGACGCAATTTTTGGGTAAAAATGTCCTCCCATTTATCGATATTAATCTGATCTTTTTGCTCATCGAGTACAAATAAGCGCAGCTCTTCATCCCGGTAATAGGTTGAAAAAAGAGCATAGTTTTGACGTTCATCCGTCATAGTCGCTCCCATCAACACATCTAACTGTCCTGCTCGCAACATCTGATGCGAGCGCTTAGCGGGCACATTAATAAAATGAACTTCACAACCAAGATACACTGCAAATGCCCGCATCAGATCCACATCTAAGCCTTGGGCTTCTCCTTGAGGATCTTGCCAAGCATAGGGAGGCCAATCGTTGTAACCGACTTTAATCGTGTTCTTACAAGGTAAAGGGCTATTGACCTGCGACGCACTTACAGCGGGCAAGACTAAAAAAAGCATAAATAAGACAGGAACGTATTTAAACCATGGCATAGGCTAAGTTACTTGCCTCTTAAGTTGATGATCCTCTCTTGATTAAGATGAAGTATAACGATTCAGCGTCAGACTTCCGCGAGGGAGTTCTACCTCAGTAAGCGTAGTTGTCACTTAGATAGCGCGCCATAAACACCGACGAGATCACAGTAATTAGCCTAAAAAAGGGAGCCAAGCTCCCTTCCTGCTTTTACGCCATGTTATTCCACTGCTAGGCAGACATCAGTAGGGCTAAAGCCCTTAAGCTAATATTTTGAATAAATGCACTTTTAATGCAGCAAAATCTGCCGCTAATTCCGCGGATAAGATGGGCTTACTCGCAACAGCTTCAAGCTCAGGCGGCAAGGGTAAGTTAAGCGTTAATTCTCTATCCACAACATCCTTAAATTTAGCGGGATGCGCCGTCCCCAAGAATATGCCCACTTCATCGGGCACTAAGGTTAAAGATAAGGCCTTAGCTGCAATCGCCGCATGGGGCTCAGACACATAACCCTGTGCATGCAACTCAGCTAATGCCTGTGACGTTTGTTCCTCCGATAAGCGAATACCCACTAAGCTACTCAGTGGCCAGCCTAATTTCTCACAAATGGCTTCCACACGCGGCCAGTTACTGGGTTCACTCACATCCATGGCATTGGACATAGTCGCTTGAGTCGGATTGGGCTGCCATTGGCCATTGTCTAAATAACGCGGCACAGTATCGTTGGCATTGGTCGCGGCAATAAAGCGTTTAACTGGTAATCCCATCGCTTTAGCGAATAAACCTGCGGTGAGGTTGCCAAAGTTACCACTTGGCACTGAAATCACAGGATCGGCTTCATGGCGTTGTTTAGACTGGGCAACCGCTTCAAAGTAATAGCAAATTTGCGCGAGTAAGCGGCTGATGTTGATAGAATTTGCCGAGTTTAAGCTCAACCCATCGCGGACTTCGGGATCATCAAAGGCGCGCTTAACCAGATCTTGGCAGGCATCGAAATCGGACGAGACGGCAACTGTATGGATATTCTTGCCCAAAGTCGTGAACATCTTTTCCTGTAGTTCACTGATCTTGCCCTTAGGATAGAGCACCACCACATTGACTTTCTCAAGCCCATAAAAAGCATCGGCAACCGCGGCGCCAGTGTCGCCCGAGGTCGCAGTCAAAATGGTTAAGCGCGTGTCGCCCACAAAGGTATTAACGCATTGCGCCATAAAACGCGCCCCAAAATCTTTAAACGCCAGTGTTGGACCGTGGAATAATTCGAGGCAGGCACGCTGCTCATCGACGGCAACCAAAGGTAAATCAAAGTTAAAGGCACGCTCAACTAATTCATCGACCGCATCTTGGCCTAACTCAGAGGCAAGCCATGCGCCGAGTACTTTTTTACTGCGCTCAACGAATGGCAACGCCAGCAGCCCTTCAATATCGTCTAGTACGGGTATTTGACTAGGAAAGAACAAACCTCTGTCTTTACCTAACCCCAGTTGTACCGCTTCTTTAAAGCTCACTTTCTGCGAAGGGTGTTTTAAATTATATAGTTCCATGCTCAACTCAACCTTTTGATGCTAAACCTTAAATGCTAATTTGGGGTACTTAGTCTTAGCTAAATTAACTATTAATCGACTCTACGCGTGCCTTGCTCATCGAGGCGACACACGTGGGCAAAGCCACCCACCTCGGTGAGATAATGCTGTTCTAACCAGGCTTTAGCGGTATTTGCCGTGGCTAAATCATCGGTAATCGAAAACAACGTTGGGCCGCTGCCAGAAATCCCCGTAGTCAACATGCCTAAATCGGCTAAAGCGGCTCTGGCCTTGTCGTAACCCGGAATCGCGGCGGCGCGATAGGGCTCGGCTAACACATCCTTTAATACGCTGATAGCAAGCTTGGCATTCTGCTGGTAAGACGCATGAACAAAGGCGCTTAAATAACGGCCAAAATCGATAGTGACACTTTTATCATATTGATCTGGCATGAGTTTGCGCATCATTGCCGTTGAAAGTGAAATCCCTGGATAGGCCACAACCCAATACCATTCTTTAAAACTCGGTATCGCTTCACAGACAGTGCCCGGCACATTGAGCATCAATTGCATGCCGCCCAAATAACAGGGGGCAACGTTGTCATAGTGCACACTACCGCTGATCTTCCCTTCAAACTCGCCCATCAGTTCCAGCAGTGCTTGCTCGTTATAGGGTCTATCAAAATGTTCATTCAGGGCATATAACGCCGCCACGACAGAGCTGGCACTCGACCCTAACCCACTACCGACTGGCAGGTTCTTTTCCAATGTCAGCGCTACGCCTTCATCTGCTTTACCAAGCGCTTCTAAATACTCCTTACTCATGGCTGTTAAGAAGAATTCGGCACATTGGTACACAATATTGTCTTGCGGATTATCAGGCAGTTTATGGGCCCAGGCGCCAGTCTGCATAAGACTCACACCCGACGCTGCCGCGGCGATAGTCACTCTATCGCCCAGTAAACTACCATCAATCGGCGCTAATGCTGCACCGAGTAAATCAAATCCGACGCCCACGTTACCCATAGAGGCTGGAGCGTAAACGGTCAAACTCATACACTCACCTCACGAGTCCAATTCAAGGTTCTTAATACATCGGCAAAGGCACCAGCAGCGGTCACTTCAGTCCCTGCGCCATAGCCGCGTAGCACAAAGGGAATGGGCTGATAATAGCGGCTATAGAACGCCAAGGCATTTTCACCGCCTTTAACGCTATAAAGCGGATCCTGTGCATCCACTTCGGCGATACGCACACGGCACACACCATCCTCAATTTGCCCAACATAACGCAGCACTTTACCTTGGGCTTTGGCCTGCGCCACTTTTGCGGCAATTGCAGCATCAACTTGCGGTAATCGTGCCATAAAGCTTTCAACATCACCTGAATCATCAAACTCGGCTGGCAATACAGATTCAACCTGCACGTCACTGAGCTCTAACTTTAGTCCCACTTCACGGGCAAGAATGAGCACCTTACGCGCCACATCCATACCACTCAAATCATCACGGGGATCGGGCTCAGTAAAACATTTTTCCCGTGCCAGACCAGTCGCTTCAGAAAGCGTCATACCTTCATCGAGCATGCCGAAGATAAAGGATAAAGAGCCCGATAAAATACCGTTAAATTTATGCAGTTTGTCACCCGCAAATAACAGTTTTTTCAGGTTATCGATCACAGGTAAACCCGCACCGACTGTGGTTTCGTATAAGAATTGGCGACGCTGTTTTAAGGCTGTTTGACGCAGTGCTTGATAATAAGCATAATCGCGAGTGTTCGACTTTTTATTGGGCGTGACCACATGCAAACCAGAGTTCATCACATCCAAATACAGATCCGATACTTGCTCGCTCGAAGTGCAATCCACCAGCACAGGATTCAGTAATTGTTGCTCTTTCACCCATGCAAGTAACGCTGGAATATCACAGGCTTGCTGACTATCGGAAAGCAAACTAGACCAGTTGCTTAAATCGATGCCTGCGCTGTCGAGTAACATCTTGTTCGAATTCACTATGCCGCAAACACGGATACTGATGTGCTGCTCTTTGAGCATGGCAGACTGTTGTTTTATCTGTTCGAGCAGGCCTGCCCCTACATTGCCGCAACCCACTAAAAACACATCTAAATATTGCTGCACATCGAAAAAGCCTTGATGACAAGCCGCCACCGCATGCTTAGTCTTACGCTGCTCGATCACTGTCGAAATCGAGCGCTCGGACGAACCTTGGGCGATGGCGATAATGTTCACGCTTGCCTGTGCTAACGCTTGGAAGAAACGCGCCGCCACCCCTTTATGGGTGCGCATGCCATCACCAATCAAGGACACAATTGCCAGTTCATGGCGCATAGCGATAGGTTCAAGCAAGTCACTTTTTATTTCTAATTCGAACTCTTGCTCTAAGGCCCATTTCACTTTGGCCGAGTCAGACGTCGCCACACAGAAACTAATACTATATTCAGAAGAACTTTGAGTGATTAAAGACACAGACACGCCGCTGCGGGAAATCGCAGCTAAAGTACGGCTCGCCATGCCAACCATGCCCTTCATGCCTGGGCCTGAAATATCGAACATGGTTTGGTTATCTAAATTGGAGATAGCTTTAACCTGCAAGCCGGTTTCATCGGCTTGGTTTGATACCAGAGTGCCGGGCGCATCGGGGTTAAAACTGTTTTTGATATAACAGGGAATATGGAACTGGGCGATAGGCGCAATCGTCTTAGGATGCAGCACCTTAGCGCCAAAATAGGAGAGTTCCATCGCCTCTTGATAGCTGAGTTGTGATAACAGCTTAGCATCGGCAACTACCCTAGGATCGGTATTATAAACACCGTCAACATCGGTCCAGATTTCGCAGCTCGAAGCATCCAAACAGGCGGCGAGCACGGCAGCAGAATAGTCAGAACCATTACGGCCTAACGTCACCACTTTGCCCTGTTCATCGGCGGCGGTGAATCCCGGCATCACCCATACGCGTTTTTCACCTAATGCCAACGCGCGAAACCTTGGCTTACTCACAGCGATATCAACGACAGATTCTAACGGACGACCACGACCTAAAAATAAGGCGCGTGGGTCAAGCTGAGCCGAAGTGATCCCCTTTGATATCATCACTTGTTCCATCAAGGCTGCAGATAAACGCTCACCTGCGACCACGATTTCGGCGCGGATGCCATCGGGACACTCTTGCAGTAATCCGATACCACGTAATCTATCCTGCCAGATCACTAGCTGGGCATTGAGTCCAGAAAAAAGCTGTTCGCTTTGCTCACTCGACAACACTGAGTTAACGGCGTCTTGGTACAGCGAAGTAAATACCCGCTCAACGTGCTGCAGCACAGGTAAATATTCTTCACCTTTAACGGCTACGTCGACCATTTCTAATAAAGCATTCGTCACAGTTGCAGGGGCCGATAGCACTGTGGCTACGGGTTCTAGCTTAGATGACTTGGCAACGATATCCGCAGCCATCGAGAATCGCTGCCAATTTGCAAGCGAGGTACCACCAAATTTCATTACTTTCATCTTGTTCTCCTGTACCGCGCCCGACTTAGAAATAAGAGCTATAAACAAAAAAGCCCGCTTCTTTGTGGGAAGCGGGCTCATTGTTAAAATTCTTTAGGGTGTATCAGCCCGCCCCCACTGTTGTAGTGGTGGTTGTAATAATGGTAGTTACTACGAAACCTAGGCTATGCATGTGTTTGGGCTAATCCATGTTAATTTCTTGATAAACAGAATTGCTTTTTTTACCCGCGCTTGTCAACCCCTAAAATGGATTATTTATCCGCAAATCTTCACACTCAATAAAATACTGTATCAAGATTAGTTAATATAAAGTTTTCTAGGGGTAAAAATGCGATTTATGCAATAGATAACTGTTGACGTTAACGTAATAAAGCGAGAAAGCTATTGGATAATCACTTATTTTTCAGATAATTATTTATAGTTCACTTTTAACTAATGCGTTATTTGTTCTACCTCATCACTCAGGCCAAATTGACAGGCTAATGAGCAAAAATCACATTACACATGCTGCACCGCGTAAAACAGGCTTTAATCTGCCGAAAAAAAAGCTGTGCGATATCTAACATAAGCCACTTCAAATTATCGCCAGCACTAAAAAAGCACGTTATTATGCGCGCACATTCCGAACCGGAGGCGATATGAAGATCACTCAACACAGCGCGGTAACCATTCATTACCGTTTATCAGATCAAGAAGGCAGACTATTAGAAGACTCTTTCGACTCTGAACCTATGCTATATCTACACGGCACTGAAAACCTGATCCCAGGTTTAGAAGCCGCATTAGATGGTAAAACCAAAGGCGAAAAACTCGATGTCACTATTAGTGCCGAAGAAGCCTATGGCCCTTATCATGATGGCCTACGTCAAGCCGTGCCATTAGAAGCCTTTGGTGATATCGAAGATATCGTCCCAGGTATGCGCTTCATCGCTGAAACTGAAATGGGTCAGCGCCCAGTTCAAGTCATGGAAGTGAAAGACGATGTGGTTATCGTCGATGGCAACCATCCTTTAGCGGGCCAATCGCTCAATTTCAGCGTCGAAATCGTTGACGTTCGTGAAGCCTCAGCCGAAGAAATCGCTCATGGCCACATTCATGCCCAAGGTGGTTGTGGAAGCCATGGACATGATCACGACCACGGCGGTGGATGCTGTGGCGGTTCAGGCAAACAAGAAGCGGGCGGCTGTTGTGGTGGTTCAGACCACGATCATGGACACCACCATGAAGAGCACGAAGCCTGTGACACACCTAAAACAGGCTGTGACGGCAATGGCGGCTGTGGTTGCCGCGGCTAAACAAAGCCTGATACGAGAAGTTGTTTATCCGTAAGTGATTAAACTGCCATGGTTTAACCTTTTAAAATGCACGCCCTTAATTTAAGGTCGTGCATTTTTTATACACAAGCGTTTATAATATTCGTAATAGATAAATAACTGACTGGTAAATTGAAATATTCAAATTTTATATGAATATTTTCAATTAGATATTGATATCAACCTAAGTTAAGCGACGGAGTGCTTATGTTAACCAAACCACTTTACGAAATTTTGCCTTTTGGCTACATGGCGCTCGGTAGTTCGAGTTTTATTGCACTCGACATCAACTATGCCTTGATAGCGGCAACTGTGGTATTTGTATTAGGTGCGAGGATCTACGTTATGCGTTCTCAAAACCGTCGAACAGACTCGGCTAAGCGGCGTAAATCGGGTTATCTTCCCGAGATAATTTATAACTTTCTACCTTTTATCTATCTCTTAGCGGCGCTGGCTATCTTTAAATTCCTTCCCAAGGATCTTTACCCAATTCTGGCTATCTGTTTACTCAGCTACGGCTTATACATTCTGGTTCGTCGTTCCCTCTATCGTCGTCATAAGCTTCCCATCACGCCTTAAGGCTTAGTTCTATTCACCACAGTAGGAGCAGATGATATTCACAAGAGTTGTATCCACATGAACACTAACCAATTAATTTTTGAACTTTCGCCCTATGCTCAGAAGACATATTCTTCAAATAATTAGAACAACGTGTAATCGTTGCAATACTGACTTCATATTCCGCAGCGATATGCCTTTGACTCATTTCCCCGTCTAGCAGCAATTGAAAGACCTTCAAACGTCCGGCAACGGCACTACGTTCTTCTTCGGTTAACAGTAAATGAAACAACACAGAAAGATCTTCATAATTGCTGTGGCTCAAAATTTTTTCTAATACTAGATCCCAGTTAGCTCGCATAATCACCCTCATAAGTACTGTTCAAGCATTACATTAGCAGTCTAACAGATTTAGCCTACTTACAAATAAATTGTTACGTTTAGCCGTCTTATCCAGACAAAAACTGACAAAATTGCTTCTAGTACATCAAGTTAATTTGTGTACAATAGGAGTGCGATGTCACACTTCGACGCTAATTTGTGAGAATACGATGAAAAAATTACTACTTACTCTCGTTGCCAGTACCTTATTGGCTTCAACTGCTCAAGCACACAATTTCGAAGACTCTAAAGATGCAATTGAATACCGCCAATCTGCATTTGGTCTTATTGCTTATAACTTCGGCGATATGGCTGCCATGATGAAAGGTAAAAAACCTTTCGAAGCAGAAACCTTCGCAATGCGCGCAACGAATGTTGCTGCATTATCCAAAATTCCTTTCGAAGGTTTTATTGATGGCTCAGACAAAGGTGATACCGAAGCCCTAGCCAAAGTTTGGCAAGACAGAGCTGATTTTGATGCAAAAATGAAAACCTTCCAAGAGAATGCTGCCATTCTGGCTACTGTAGCTCAAAAAGGTAATCAAGCTGAAATCAAACAAGCCTTTATGGACACAGGAAAAAGCTGTAAAAGTTGTCACGACATTTATAAGAAAGATTAATTTGACGTTGTTTTTCCCATCAAAAAGCCTGCTAAATAGCAGGCTTTTTGATGTTCCCAAACTAAGTATAAATCTACAGAACCTGCACTATTGGCCACATTAAATAGCCAAAGACCACAGCCGCGCATACTGTGAACAGCACTAAAGCAAGCCACTCAGACTTGAATCGAAGCTCGCTCTTCGCACTTGATGAAAAAGCAACCTTCGAGACTTTCTTGTAGCCACTGATCATAGCACCAACTAACTTATCCCCTTTCATGGCATGAATAATCACAGCCAGTACATGAATGGCACTCAGCAAGAGAATAAGGTTAAAGTTCGTTTTGTGTAACCAAGTCAAAAACCCACTGGTATCTGAACTGACATAGCTATATAGCGGACCTTCGGTAAAAATATCATCGGTCGCAAAAAGGCCTGTAACTAATTGAAGGCTAATGATCCCAATCAACGCGATGACCATATAGCCACCGATAGGATTGTGTCCAAGTACCACAGACATCCCTTTAGTTCGAATCGATCTCAAGTAATCGAGTACAACTTTGGGGTGATGAACAAAGTGACTAAACCTTGCCGTATCGCTACCAATGAGCCCCCAGAGGATCCTAAATCCAATAAGGATCAGCAAACTATAAGCAAAAATTTGATGCCACTGCATTTCGCCCGCATCGGCACTCCACCATAAAAGCGCTAACAGACACACCATACCCCAATGGAAAATTCGCGTGGGTAAATCCCAGACCTTAATTTTAACGTGTTCAGTATTCATAAAATGGGCAAACTCAAAGTGACCGAATGGAATAAGTAGAGGTATTTTATCGGGATTCGGGATGAAACTTAAAGTAAATATAAGTAAATAAGGACAAAGATTGCGGAGTTATCCCATCGAATATGGCCTCATTTAGCTGGCAATACAAGGCTTTTCGGCCAAGAATTATTGATATTTGTCTAAGTGATCAAATATCCAACGAACAGTATCTAATGGACATAAAAACGTGATCTACATCTCGTTTTATAGTTCGAACCTTGGTAATCTGAAATCCAAGGAAACAACAGAAGGTTCGAAATATGCTAAAGATTACTAGCAAGCAACTTGAAGTCACATCTCCTATTCGCGAACGCATTGAAAGCCGTTTTGAAAAACTTTCAAGGCATGATGTGCAAATGATAAATCCCCATGTAATCATTACGGAGGAGAAACCTGGTTTCAAAATTGAAGCATCGGTTGGCATCCCAAATGGAGAACTCTTCGCTCAAGCAAAACATGAAAATTTATATACTGCGATTAACGCTATGGGCCAAAAATTAGAGAAGCAGCTCAATCGCATAACACACAAACCTGAAGCTCAACGCTCCACATCACTAACACCGACTAATAATGTTATTGAAATTGACGACGAGTACGAGGAGGAAGATGCGGCATAATTTAAATCTGGTGAGTGCGAGAAACGCATCACTTTGAGAGCAATAAAGTAGAAATATTTAATCAGATCACAGTTTTTACAAAAGCTTAGTGCAATCATTTTAATGATGAAAAAAACAGTTCTTTTGACTAAATACCTACTACACTTTACAAAGTGACAGCAAGAATCGAAGTGGTGCGGATTTAAATCGTTTCAAATGTTGATTTACTTTAAATTTTGATTTACAAATATTGATTAACAGAACTTAAGTTCTAAGTAACGTTACTGGATATAACTAAGGAGCACGACCAATCTAAGCCTTATAGTTTTAAGCACTAAGGTTTTAAGTACTAAGGTTTACTATTAATGATTAATTTTACTTATAATTTCTACGTTTAAAAGTTCAATTTTTATTTTCAACTAGGTTCCACTTTCAATAGCAAGTTTGGGAAGGAGGCAACACAAGAGCGAACAATTTGATTTTAGAAACAATCAAGTATGTTGGCATTCACTAAAAGCAGTACTCAATTTTGACCCAATATCAGGATGACCACCAGAAACAGGCGGCATTGCTGAATACCAGAGTTTACATAAGGAGCCGAGTACAGTACAACGAGTACATTAGCAAAACCTTTAACTATCAAATTTTTTATATCCACAATGGAGGCTCAGGTAAACATAAATCACATTAACAAAAGCTACATGAATAAAAGCGTTTATTGTAAAACGGGTCAGCACCAATACGTGCTAAACACTGAGATAAATGAGGTAACAACTGTCACGTTTAGTTAGATGTAGATTAGTTTGAAGAGAGTCATATTTACACTGATATGTTAGTTAGCGTTTTTAGCGTGTGATTTAATGTAAGTGCAATACGTTGGTTTGATTAAAAGTCATTAGTTTACTTAGTGTTATTTGTATAGTAAAAACTGTAAATCGTATAAATGTTTATTTATGTAATGTGTTAACGTTTACCATTAGTTGAGTTTTGATATTTATAGACACCTTAAATAATGTTTACTTATCAATTAAAAAGGAGGAAATCTAGACTTGACGAAAATTGTAATAACAGTAAATGAGAGCTTTTTATACGTTCCATGTATTAACATGTTAGATTTTAAAGTAAAAAGTAATAATGGTAATAATGGTAATAATGGTAATAATGGTAAAAATGTAAGTAGCAAGACCTAAACGCGTGACAAGGCTAAGCTGTTCTTACAGCAAAATGTACCTAGTACAACCAATGAGCCGTAAATCGTTTATTTTTAAATGTTCGTTTTGTTAGTGTTATTTTTTAATGTTATAGCTCCATGCAAGTGTTAATTGTTAAAATATAAGTGCAAGACATGTCAACGTAAGTTCGCTGGTACTGCAAACTGCATAGTTTCAAGGTTATACGCTATGCTGCATAAAGTACTTGTTAATGTTCATTATAAATGCAAGTCGTTATCTAGTGAGTTGTCAACGTTTTACTGTTACACGTAAATGTAAGATAAACGAATGTGTTACCTTGTCCCACACTGACCATAAGGAGGATAAACTCGCTTGACCATATATACATACTTGAACCAAACCAGCGCACCCTCGGGTGCGCTTTCTTTTTAGATTACCTTTAAGAAAGTTTTGATTGACAGCTAAGCCCTAGCCCTTTAGTTTTAAGGCCATGAAAATGATAACAGCAGCTTTTTTTACTTTCTTTTTTACACCCCCACTCTAGGAGGCGGATTTACTGTGTAAAAACGAAAGTAAAAATCCAAAGCCTCCCAACTGGGAGGCTTTTTTGTCTTAAACGATTGATAAAATACATGGCGGCAATTGAGGTCAGAATGCATACACCACAGCCTTTAAATCAAACCCGAGAGCAGATCACCCATCTGGATAATGAACTGCTGGCATTACTCGCAGAGCGCCGTCGCTTAAGTTTAGAAGTAGCCCGTAGCAAAGAAGTGGATGTTAGACCCATCAGAGATACCCAAAGGGAAAAAGAACTGCTCGCTCGACTCGTGAAAGAAGGCAGAGAGAAAGGATTAGATGCCCACTATGTTATCTCCCTTTACCAGAGCATCATTGAAGATTCAGTATTGAATCAACAAGCTTACCTTCACGGCCGCGCCAATCCAGAGACACAAAAACAACAGTATTGTATCGCTTACCTCGGTGCTAGAGGTTCATACTCTTATCTCGCAGCTACACGCTATTGCCAACGTCGCCAAGTTGAAATGCTGGACTTAGGTTGCCAAAGTTTCGATGAAATAGTGCAAGCCGTTGAGTCTGGACATGCTGATTATGGTTTCCTGCCGATTGAGAACACATCTTCAGGTTCAATCAACGAAGTCTACGACGTGCTACAGCACACCAGTCTGTCGATTGTTGGCGAAACGACGATTGAAGTCAGCCATTGCCTACTAGGAAAAGCTGGCAGTAAATTAGCTGATATCAAAACTGTCTATGCCCACCCTCAACCTATTAGCCAATGCAGCAGATATTTAACTCAACACAAAGACTTGAGACTGGAATACTGCTCAAGCAGCGCAGAAGCAATGGAAAAGGTAAACCAAAGTCCAGATAACAGTGCAGCAGCGATTGGCAGCGCCGAAGGTGGTGCACTCTATCAACTTGAGTCCATAGAAGCAGGTTTAGCTAATCAGAAGATCAACCAAAGTCGCTTTATCGTTGTTGCTCGCAAAGCCGTTGCCGTACCAGAGCAGTTACCCGCTAAGACTACATTGATCATGGCAACAGGCCAAAAAGCCGGTGCTTTAGTGGAAGCCTTACTGGTTCTAAAAGCGCATCAGTTAAACATGAGCAAATTAGAGTCACGCCCGATTCCAGGGACTCCTTGGGAAGAGATGTTCTATTTGGATATCGACGCGAATATCTCCAGTGAATCTATGCAGGCGGGTTTAAAGCAACTCGAGCGGATCACCCGTTTTATCAAAGTATTAGGCTGTTATCCTTGTGAAACAGTCAAGCCCACACAGCTGAGCAACAGCCAGCTACTGATTGAGCCCAGCACCTCTAAGGATCAAGTCATCAGCGAAAATGGTGCTAATGCCAGTCCAGTTCGATATAGCAAAGCCTATAAAGAGCAAGCCAGTGAAATCAACTGTGGCGCAATGACAATCGGTGCAGGGCATGTCGGTGCCATAGCCCAAATCACACTGAATAATGACATTTCACATTTAGCATTATCGGCTTTCGAGCAGCAAGTGAAGCAGCTTAAAGAAGCGGGATTCCAAGCCGTTTTGCTCAGCGCTGTTAATCAACTGACTATGGCAGAAGTTACTCTCGCTAAACTACGCCAAATCCTGCATCAATATGGCCTAGTGTGCATTATTGCCATAGCGCAAGAAGCTGATATGCCATTAGCAGTCCAGCACGCCGATATGTTATTCCTCGCAGGCAAGCAGATGTTTAACCAAACTTTACTAACTCAAGCTGGAACCCTACCGATACCATTAATACTTGAGCGTAACGATATGGCAAGTTTTGAAGAATTACTCACGGCAACAGAAGTCATTTTAAGCCAAGGCAATCAGCAACTGGTTCTGTGTGACTCAGGCATTAGAACCTTAAATAACGCTAATCTACCTTCACTCGATTTAGCGAGTCTGATCCAGATTAAAGCCACGAGCCATTTGCCGATTTTAATCAACCCAAGTTATGCCGTATCAGATGATGCCCTATTGGTTCAAACACAAGGAATTAAACAGCTTAAAGTGGATGGATTGATACTCAATTGTCCACTATCTAGCAGTGATGACCATGAGTCGCTTAACTTAATAAGCGCTGTGGTACGGGAATTATATCGGGCGAACTAAAGCTTTGATCTTGAGTGATTTAATTTAAAGTGAAATGTGGTTAGTTCGAAATGTGTTAAGGGATAAATGAGGCTTCTTTTATCCCTAATTGACTCAGACAAGCCTGCTAGCCAGTGTGATGACTAGCAGGCTTAATATTGTTTAGTATTGCAGCGCAGTGATCCTTTATGCATTTTAAGAAGAGCTAACGGCATTACTCCTACGGATAAGCCCTGTCATAGTAGAGCCCTGCACTAAAATCGAAAATACGACGACGGCATAGGTCATCACTAACAACAACTCCCGCAGCTCTACACCACCAATAGCATCTATGACGATACCCTCAGGCAAACTCATCGCCATAGCGAGGGCTAATCCTCCCCTTAAACCACCCCAAATCAAAATCGTCTCTGCATAGGGGTTGTATGACTTAAACAATCGAAAGCCTAAATAAGGTAATAACACACTCATTGCACGCGCCAACAAGACTATTGGTATAGCCACAAACATAAACCACCATAATGGCGCTTTAAAAGTGACTAACAAAAGTAATAAACCAAGCAATAGGAAGAGTAAGGCATTAAAGAAGGATTCAATCAGCGACCAAAAAGTAAATAGTTTCACTCGCTCGTTACGAGCAAAAAACTTAGGCACGCTGAAATTTCCTATAATGATCCCCGCACTCACCATAGCTAAAGGACCAGAAACACCAAGCACATCCGCCATGACATATCCCGCGGTTGGGATCAGCAGGGTAACCAGCATTAATTGCGTTTCTTCCTCGCAGTAGCGGAAAAAATGATGCAGCAGAAAACCAAGCACGCCACCGTAAATAACCCCACCTACTGCCTCACGAATAAATAACTCAGAGATATAGATAAACGTCAGTGGCTCTGTGGAGAAAGCCAATTGCGATATTGCCACAAAAATCACTAACCCTATGCCATCGTTAAATAAAGATTCTCCTTCTACTTGAATCGCGATATCTTCCGGCGCACCCATTTTCTTTAAAATAGCCAAAACAGCGATCGGATCGGTGGGCGAAATCAAGGCGCCGAACAGTAAGCAGTGGCTGAATTCTAGCGGGAGACCCAGCATAGGCGCGAACCAAAATAACAGCCCACCTATAATAAATGTCGACAATAAGGTGCTTATAAAAGCAAGGATTAGGATCTCCCACTTTTGATGCCTCAGTATTTTTAAGCGGATTTGTAATGCGCCGGCAAAGAGTAAAAAACCAAGCATGCCATTGAGCAGTAAAGCTTGAAAATCGAGTTTCTCTAAGCCAGAGACAAAATAAACATAAACGTCCCCACCTAAGGCCTTTCCCCCAAGGAGCAACAACAAACTCATTCCTAGGGCAATAGCAGTAATGGCCACAGTTTCCTGCAGTTTATGGACGCGAGAGGAGATAACCGAAGTCACTAGCGCCAACGCGCAGAGGACACACAGAATTTGGTAGCTGGACATAAGAGCCTCTAAAAATCATCAATTTAGAGACTCTAGCACAAGTTTAGATTTCTAAACCATCCAATAGACTTAACCACCCTTTAATGATCCTGTGGCAAAACCAAATGATCCCAAAGAGATAAATCGAAAGACTGAGCCAAGTCAGTGGAACGCAATAGCCGAGCACTAGCAAGCCAAGAAAGGCGAGATTAGAATGCCGTTGCCAACGCAAATGCGACGCCAATAATGGATTACCATGGAATTGGCGTTGGGAAAGATTAATGAACAAACTTAGCAGCACAGGAAGTAATAATAAGGGAAAACCCGACATCAAGGCGTACAACAAATGTCCCAGAGTACGGTCTTCAATTTTTGCGGCATAAGTGGTTGTCATTGTCATTGAGAGACTCCAGCCAGACTAATAGACTGGGCGCAAACATCATACGCCCTTGTCATTAACCTTACGTTCTCACTGAGATAAGCGCAACTAAGGATTAGAAATATTTCCATCCATTTAAAAATAAGTCACAAGTAAATGATGCTAATTAGCAGCACGTTAAAGTTTAAGTGTCACGTCGGATGCTAATGTTGTGGAGCAAGCGAGTACAAAACCGGCTTCAATTTCTGCAGTAGTCAGTGTCATCACGCTTGTCGATACCGTTTCGCCCTCCAAGACTTGGCACTTACACGCGCCGCAAACGCCCGAACGACAGGCCGCAATAATCGGCAAACCTTCGGCCTCAATTCCCTCCAGCAGACTTTGTCCTTGATTTAGCATCGTGCTTCGATCGCCAATAGACAAGGTAAAAGCCACTTCTGGTGGGTTTTCACTCGTTCCATCTGACGAGTTTGCTTGCATAAGCTGACTGCGGGCAACTTTCTCGGCCGTGGCAAAACTCTCATGGTATAACCGACTCATATCAAAATTGAGTTCGACCAATAAGGTTTTCACCGCTTGCATATAAGGTTCTGGCCCACAAAGGTAGATAGTACGCTCTGCAAAATCAGGTACTAAGGTTTGTAGCATCTGTGCACTTAACCGCCCGAAATCGAATGCTATCTTTGGTGAACACCCCAGTGTTTCAATGACAGTCTCAAGTACGTATCTGAGCTTAAATGCATTGAAACGGTTGGCCATAGTCGCCAATGATGACTTAAAAATAATATCATTCTCTGATCGCGCACTGTGCACAAAGGCAATATCAGCATCAATTTGCGTATCAGTCAGATAACGCGACATAGAGTACATGGGGGTAATGCCGCAACCAGCACTCAAAAAAAGGTATTTCTGCGCCGTTATAGCTAACAGATTAGCATCTAACTTTTCAGTCTCTGGCTGTTTATGGCTTAGCCGAGCAATATCAAACAGATTAAATTGCCCCGCTGGCGGCAGCACTCGCACACTCTGGCCGAGTAATAGATTGTCGATAAGATAATTAGATACGAGTCCACCCGCAACACGCTTAATCGTCACCATCAAGGAATAGGGCCTAGATGGCGATGATGACAAGGTATAACTGCGGCACACTTGCTCGCCATTAATCTCAAGCACAAAGGTCATAAACTGACCGGGTTTATAGTCAAACTTCATCGGCTCGCCCGCTTGAAAACGAAAACTCACGACATCCGAGGTTTCATTCCAGCGTTCGACGCACACTAATTGATTAACACTTCCGGGTTTATGGGGCGAAACCGATAATGCCCGCGCTCCCGCTATCACACTCATGTTCATAGCATTTACCCACAAAACACTGCGGCCTCAGTAAACAAGCCAAAACCGCAGTTCAGCAACAATTCTTGGTTGATTTAAGCCACGTTTAACATATTTTTTAAATCGGCTTCGACTGTCGTGGTATTACGCAAGCCAAACTTATCTTCCAAAATTTTGGCTAAATTGGCCGTAAGGAACGCAGGTGGCGTCGGGCCTGTTCGAATATTTTTAACGCCAAGTGACAACAGTGTCAGCAGTACTACAATGGCTTTTTGCTCAAACCAAGAAAGCACTAAGCTCAGAGGTAATTCATTGATATCACATTCAAACACTTCAGCTAATGCAATCGCTAACTGAATCGCTGAATAGGCATCGTTACATTGGCCCACATCGAGCAAACGTGGAATACCGTTAATGTCACCAAATTCGAGCTTATTGAATTTGTACTTACCACAGCCTAGCGTCAGGATTATTGAATCCTTAGGTGTGGATTTAGCAAGTTCAGTGAAGTAGCTTCTGTCGGCTTTGTCGCCATCGCAACCGCCAACAAGGAAGAAATGCTTAATCGCACCACTCTTCACATTTTCAACCACGGCGGGCGCTGCGGCCATCAAGGCATTACGGGCAAAACCAATAGTGATAGTGTGTGGGATTTCATCATAGATAAAGCCTTCTAAGGCTGACGCTTTATCAATGACAGCCGAGAAATCATCTCCTTCGATATGCACCACACCAGGCCAACCCACTATGCTGCGAGTAAAGATACGATCACTATAACTACCCACATTTGGATCGATAATACAGTTAGATGTCATCACCACAGCACCAGGGAAATTGGCAAATTCTTGCTGTTGATTTTGCCAAGCACTGCCGTAATTTCCTACAAGATGTGCATATTTTTTAAAGGCTGGATACGCCAGTGCAGGAAGCATTTCACCGTGGGTAAACACATTGATACCCTTGCCTACCGTCTGCTCGAGAATAAGCTCTAAATCCTTCATGTCATGGCCAGAGACTAGTATGGCTTTGCCCTTAACTGACTTAGTGTTGACCACAGTTGGCTCAGGATGACCAAAGGCCTGAGTTTCACCCGCATCCAGCATTGCCATTATGCGGTAGTTCAACTGACCTATGTCCATAGCCGTAGTAAACAGCTTATCGCCATCTACACTCGGCTCACCTAAGAAAGACATGATTTCATGGAAGCGCCCTGCCACATCAGCATCAGTCTGACCCAACACGCGAGCATGCTCCATATAAGCAGCTGCGCCCTTAAGGCCATATAAACACAATAACCTCAATCCCATGATGTCTTCATGAACTTCATGCTTATCTTTATTCAGCAATGCAATCGGTGCCTGCGCTAGCATTTCAATCTTACTGGTCCCCAGCACTAACTGAGCGACTTGCGGCACTTGCTCAGCAACAATGCCCGCTTGTTCACAAGCCGCTTCGTAGGATGCCTTTAGCTCAGTTCGATACTTAGCCGCCTGCTGCGCATAGGCCATAATGCGCTCGTCATCAAAGTTGACGTTGGTAAGGGTAGAGAAAAAGGCTTTAGGCACGAAGCTGTCAATTTCAGTATCGATAATGCCTTGCTCACGGGCTTTAACGGCATAAACAGACACGCCTTGCAGCATGTAAATCAGCAAGTCTTGCAGATCGGACGTTGCCGCCAACTTGCCACACATACCTTGGGAATAACTACAACCATTGCCAGCGGGTGTACGAATGGTTTGCTCACACTGAATACAGAACATGGATAGACTCCTAATTTAAATTCATGCTTTATTTTTGCATGTTTAAAACTAGTCTACCTAAACGTGCCATAAGCAACAGTCATTTCTAAAGTGAGATGCTAAATGTTAGAGAAAGATCACCTTAAGCAATTACTAATAAATACAATGTGACCTGTTAAAAATCCATAAAAAAATGCCCATCAATGATGGGCGTTTTAAAGAGTAACTGTTTATTTATTAATTGGTTTTCATATCATTTACCGATTGCAGCATAATACGGCTTTCGCGTTGGAATTGAGGGGCAAAATCCCCAAACCATTTGGCGACACTTTGGAACTGCTTAATAAACTCGTTCCTGTCACCCCGTTTTAGTAGCTCTAACGCTTCACGGTAGTTGTCTAAATAATCACCAATAGCATGCTGACTATCTTGCTGGGCAAAAATAATATCGGCGTAAAGCTCTGGGCTTTGGGCGAATAAGCGCCCTACCATAGCCAATTCTAATCGGTAAATCGGCGAGCTAAATTGCAGTAAAGTATCAATATCGGCCTCTTCCTTACACAGATTCAAACCATACACAAAGGTCGAGAAATGACGCATTGCCTGCACTAGCTGCATCGCATTGTCGTGACGCTCTGGTTCTGCTTCGACAATCCGCGCTCCCCAAATAGCGATCTGCTCAAGCAACCACTGGTATTTTTCTGGCGAGCGACCATGACACACCACCACGACTTGCTTCGCCAGACTGCCCACATCAGGGCCAAACATAGGATGAAAACCAACGACGGGACCAGAATGCGCCTCAAGCATGGCTTTAACCGGCTCAGTCTTGATGGAGGTCAAATCTGCCAGAATGCAGTCGGCTGGTAATTGGGTCAGTTTTTCACGAATAAGCTCACAGGTAATCGCAATAGGCACTGTCACTAACACCATCCCCGCATCGGCAAATAAGCTATCCGCTTGCCGCCAATCGTCTTTATCGAGCAAATTCACTTGGTAGCCGGATAAGGTCAGCATTTGTGAAAATAGTCCACCGAGTTGCCCTTTACCGCCGACAATCACCACTGAGCCAAGATCTTTTTTAACTTGCTTAAAACCAACATCTTTTTCATTGAGGTAAGACTCACGCATCAAGCGACGCAAAATATCTTCGATCAACTGCGGCTCGATCCCCATAGTTTTTGCTTCTTCACGGCGTTTAGCCAGCATGGCGGCTTCACGCTGAGGTGCATAAATAGGTAAACCGGCGCCGTGTTTCACCGTGCCCACTTGCGCAACGAGATCCAAGCGCTTACGCAGTAAGTGCAGTAATTGCTGATCAACACCATCAATCAGGCCGCGAAGGTGTTCTAATTCGGCCGTTGTTTTTTCATTCATACCTGAGTCCATTAAGCTGTAACCAATTTAAGCGTTAGCTACTTTCAGCATATCGAAACGCGTTGGAAGTATTGAAGATAACTTCGCTGCACCTTCCCGTAAAATGGTTTCTGTTTTTTCCCAATTAATACAAGAATCTGTTACAGAAACACCGTAAGCTAGCTCGCTTAATGGCCTATCACAACTTTGATTGCCTTCATTTAAATGACTTTCTAGCATGACGCCAATAATCGACTTATTGCCGTTATAAATCTGCTCGAACACATCTTCACAGACAGGCTTTTGGCGGCTGTAGTCTTTGGATGAATTGCCATGGCTGCAATCGATGATCAAACGTGCATTGAGTTTGGCTTTATGGAGCTGCGTTTCACACTCTGCCACACTCGCCGCATCATAGTTGGGCGTTGCACCACCGCGTAAAATCACATGGCCATCGGGATTACCTGCAGTTTGCAATAATGCGACTTGGCCCTGTTGGTTTATGCCCATAAATCTGTGGCTACTGGCCGCCGATTTTAGCGCATTAATCGCTACATCGAGCTTACCATCGGTGCCATTTTTAAAGCCCACCGGCATAGAAAGACCCGATGCCATTTCCCTATGAGTCTGCGATTCAGTGGTGCGAGCGCCAATGGCAGACCAAGTGACAAGCTCAGAAATGTACTGAGGACTGATAGGATCGAGTGCTTCGGTGGCAACAGGCAGTCCTAACTCGGCCAACCAAATCATTAGCTCACGGGCCATTTTCAGGCCTTTTTCGACATCGAAGGATTCATCCATATCGGGATCGTTGATCATGCCCTTCCAACCTACCGTGGTACGCGGCTTTTCAAAGTACACTCGCATTAAGATGTAAAACTCATCACTGAGTTCATCGTGCAGGGTTTTAAGCCTTAAAGCGTATTCCTTAGCAGCGGCGATATCATGGATGGAGCAAGGCCCCGTGACAATCAATACTCGATTGTCACGCTTATGAACAATATCAGCCACGGTTTTGCGGGCATTGAGGATATAGCGATAAGCATGCTCAGAGAGTGGCAAGGCATTTTTAAGCTCTTGCGGCGTGATTAAGACTTTCTCTGAACTGATGTGTACGTTGTTAATCGTATCTTGTTGCATGCTTACCACCTAAGACTTAGTGTTTAACCCAGTTATCGAAGCAGGACTTCAAGTCAGCTTGGGCATTCATTTCGGATATAAAATAGCGTAAATCCATCGCAATGTACTTTTGTAATGCTACGCCATTACAATCAGGCGACCACTATGCCTGTTCATTCTCTTTAGATCAAGTATAAATACTCAAAAAACAGCAACAAAAAACCGCCACTAGGGCGGTTTTCTGTGCGAACACTACGTCTTGTTTTCTGTAGCGGTAACTATTACTTAGTTGCCAGCTTCTCACGGATACGTGCAGATTTACCTGAACGATCACGCAGATAGTACAGTTTGGCGCGACGAACGCGACCACGACGCTTAACTTCAATGCTAGCGATCAGTGGGCTGTGCGTTTGGAAAGCACGCTCAACACCTTCGCCATTAGAGATTTTACGTACTGTGAATGCAGAGTGCAGACCACGGTTACGCTTAGCAATTACAACGCCTTCAAAAGCCTGTAAACGCTCTTTATCGCCTTCTTTAACACGAACCTGAACGACTACTGTATCACCAGCACCAAACGCAGGTACGTCTTGTTTCATTTGCTCATCGTTGAGCATTTTAATGATGTTGTTCATAACTTACTCCGTTCTAGAATTAACTGAGCTACGACTAAGCATGCTTGTTCATTGCTTCAACGAACTGCGCTAATAGAGTCGTTTGTTCGTCAGTCAGAGCTAGATTTTGCAATAATTCTGGCCGTCTAAGTAAAGTCCTACCAAGGCTTTGCTGTAAACGCCAGAGTCTAATTTGTTCGTGGTTGCCACTTAGCAGCACTGCCGGTACGTCAAGACCATCCAAGCTTTCAGGGCGAGTGTAATGTGGACAATCCAGTAAACCGTCGGAGAAAGAATCTTGCTCCGCCGAAGCTTGTTTTCCTAGCACGCCAGGAACCAATCTCGATACTGAATCTATCAGAGTCATCGCCGGTAATTCGCCGCCCGAAAGCACGTAATCCCCTATCGACCACTCTTCATCCACTTCCGTTTGAATGATGCGTTCATCAATACCTTCGTATCGACCACAGACCAAAATCAAACGTGATGATTGAGCCAACTCAGTGACGCCTTGCTGATCCAGCTTGCGTCCTTGAGGTGACAAGTAAATCACCTTCGCACCTTCACCCGCTGCGGCTTTCGCTGCATGGATGGCATCGCGCAAGGGTTGCACCATCATCAACATTCCGGGACCACCGCCGTAAGGCCTGTCATCTACCGTATTATGTCTATCATGGGTGAAATCACGGGGATTCCACGTGTGCAACTCGAGCAGGCCGTTTTTCACGGCTCGACCCGTAACACCAAAGTCTGTCACGGCACGGAACATCTCTGGGAACAGGGTTATTACCCCTAACCACATCTGTTGTACCTCGACTTAGAAGTCAGGATCCCAATCCACTAAAATCTGTTTACCTTGCAGATCCACCGTTTTGATGAACTGCTCAGGGACAAAGGGGATCATACGTTCCACTTTGCCGAAACTATCTTTAGCGTTGGCTTTAACGAGTAATACGTCGTTCGATCCTGTTTCCACGATCTGATCGACAATCCCCATGTTATAGCCTGTTGTATTGACCACTTCGCAACCGATGAGATCACGCCAGTAGAATTCATCTGCTGGCAAATCGTTCATCTGTTCCGGCAAAATCGCAATCTCACAATTTGTGAGCATTTGCGCTTGCTCCCGTGTTTCTACGCCATCAAGTAAGGCAACAACGGCCTTGCCTTGATAACGCCACTGGGTGACCTTTATTTCGCGCCATTCACCATTTTCTTTAATAAGCCAAGGTGAATAGTCAAAGATACCTTCAACAGAATCGGTATAGGCGGTGATTTTCAGCCAACCTTTAATGCCATGACAGGAGCCTAATTTCCCCAGTACGACTGGCTGTTGGTTACTGCTCATCAATCTATACCTTAACGCTATTAAGCTGTTGCTTTACGAGCGTCTTTGATCAGTTTTGCTACACGTTCTGTAGCAGCTGCGCCGTTAGAAACCCAGTGCTCAACGCGAGCTAGGTCTAAACGTAAAGTTTCTTCTTGGCCACGGGCCAATGGGTTGAAGAAACCAACACGCTCGATGAAACGACCGTCACGAGCGTTACGGCTATCAGCAACAACGATGTTGTAAAATGGACGCTTTTTTGCGCCGCCACGAGCTAAACGAATGGTAACCATGCGTTTTCAATCCTCTAATGATTTGCTTGAAGCAAAAATAAAAACTGGAACCCCGTGTTCGCGAAGAGTCCCAGATAGAAAGCCGGAAGATTTTACCTGACTTTCCAACGAATGCAACCAAAGATGGCGATTATTACGCCTGCGCCCTCAGTAAGCGGTTCATTGTTGCCAGAGTCAACCGACTGATAAAGTGCTAAGTTTAACTAAAAATGCCCGATTAACGTCCCGGAAATTTCATTCCTGGTGGCATCATACCGCGCATTCCGCGCATCATTTTTTGCATGCCGCCCTTAGCAGACATTTTTTTCATCATCTTTTGCATTTGAGTAAACTGTTTCAATAAACGGTTTACATCTTGAATTTGCGTGCCAGAACCGGCAGCGATGCGACGTTTGCGTGAGCCCTTGATTAAATCAGGGTTCTTACGCTCCTTGGAAGTCATCGAATTAATAATGGCTTCCATTTGACCTGTCATCTTGCCGTCTTGGATTTGCGCTAAGGCTTCTGGGGGCAATTGACCGACACCGGGCAGTTTTTCCAGCATATTCATCATGCCGCCCATGTTTTTCATTTGCTGTAACTGCTCACGGAAATCTTCTAAATCGAAACTGCCACCTTGCTTCACTTTCGAAGCCAGCTTCATGGCCTTTTCTTTATCGACGCCGCGCTCAACTTCTTCGATAAGCGATAACACATCGCCCATGCCCAAAATGCGTGAGGCAATACGGTCTGGATGGAATGGCTCTAACGCGTCGGTCTTTTCACCCACACCGAGGAATTTAATCGGCTTGCCCGTAATGTGGCGAATCGATAACGCCGCACCACCGCGCGCATCACCATCGACTTTAGTTAAGATAACCCCTGTCAGTGGTAAAGCTTCATTAAAGGCCTTAGCGGTGTTTGCCGCATCTTGACCTGTCATAGCATCAACAACGAACAAGGTTTCGATAGGCTTGACCGCTGCGTGTAAGCCTTTGATCTCGTCCATCATGGCTTCGTCGACATGCAGACGACCTGCGGTATCGAGGATCACCACATCGATAAACTTTAATTTAGCGTGGGCAATCGCCGCTTTCGCAATGTCGATTGGCTTTTGGCTAACGTCCGATGGGAAAAACTCCACCGCCACTTCTTGCGCTAACGTCTCAAGCTGTTTAATCGCCGCGGGGCGATAAACGTCAGCACTGACGACTAATACCGATTTTTTATGGCGTTCGCGTAAAAATTTACCCAGTTTTGCCACACTGGTGGTTTTACCCGCACCTTGCAGACCCGCCATCATAATCACAGCTGGCGGCTGAGTGGCTAAATCTAGGGCTTCATTCGCCTCGCCCATGGATTTTTCAAGTTCACTTTGAACTATCTTAATAAAGGCTTGGCCTGGGCTTAAGCTTTTAGAGACTTCTTGGCCAACGGCACGTTCTTTTACGTTATTAACAAATTCGCGCACCACAGGCAGGGCAACATCGGCCTCCAGCAGTGCCATACGCACTTCGCGCAGGGTTTCCTTAACGTTTTCTTCAGTTAAGCGACCACGGCCACTGATATTTTTCAGTGTGCGTGACAGTCTGTCGGTTAGGTTCTCAAACATCGTCCTGTTCTATACCTTTAAGAATCTCGATTGATGGGTTGTATTATAACGATGCATGCGCATTATGCTACTGCTGCACCCATCTTGATTGTGGTTAAGTGTTTTACTTGCGCTGAGTCATGTTTTATTGTCGTCGACACACTATTTAACCCTAACAATAAGAATCTGCTAAATTTTGCAACTCATGTCACTGCCCATTTGCCGACAGCTCATGTTATTCTAGGGAAAATATTGATCTGTATGCCCCGTTTTTAAGGCACCTTTAACTACACAAATAGGTTAATTACCCATGGTCATCTTTTCTGCCTCAGCCATGTTTTTTTATTGCATTGCATTGGTACTAGTGACGAGTCGATTGTTTCACCCAGACGGTCCGAATCGCCGTGCTGTCGCAGGCTTTGCCGCTATTGCGGTTATTTTGCATGCCGCAGCATTGTCACAAGTGATTTTCACCACAGATGGCCAAAACTTTAGCCTGACGAATGTGATTTCCTTAGTGAACTGGATTATCGCTTTTACTTTTACGATATTGATGTTCAGGCTGAAAGTCATCGTCGTCGTGCCCGTGGTTTACGCCTGCTCAGTGCTTTCGGTTGCCCTACTCTGGTTATTGCCACCTAAGTTCATCACGCATTTTGAGCTTTATCCTGAAGTATTAGCCCACGTCGTATTGTCACTCATGGCCTACAGCGCCCTGATGATTGCCGCCCTGTATGCGATACAACTGGCGATGATCCAAAATAAACTGAAGAAAAAACAATTTATGCTGAGCCCTGGCATTCCGCCGCTGATGACAGTTGAAAAACAGCTTTATCATCTGGTGATTATCGGCGTTATCTTGCTCAGTTTGTCGCTCGCGACTGGTTTTATCTTCCTTGAAGATATGTTCGCCGATGGTAAAGGTCATAAGGCAATTCTGTCGATAATGGCTTGGTTTGTATACATTACTATGCTGTGGCAACAGTATTGGGTCGGTTGTAAAATTCGTACCGCAGTCATTTATACTCTGACTGGCGCATCCTTACTTTCGCTCGCATATTTTGGCGCGCGCATTGTCAAAGAGTTAATCCTCAACTAAACATTTATGTCGGCTGGGGCAGTTATTGCTGCGGCCGACTTGACACTTTTTTTAAATGTCGGTATTTACTTAAGTTTACTGGCCACATTGGAGCCTTTTTTGGACGCTATATCGACAAGCGCACTCCTGATCGTTTTACTAGTGCTTATCCTATTCTCTGCCTATTTTTCAGGCTCAGAAACCGCAATGATGACTCTCAACCGTTACCGTTTACGCCACTTAGCCAACAATGGCCATAAAGGGGCGATTAGAGCCTTGAAGTTACTTGAGCGTCCTGACCGTTTGATTGGATTGATCTTAATTGGCAATAACTTAGTCAATATTTCCGCATCTGCTATTGCGACTATCATTGGTATGCGTCTTTGGGGCGACTTAGGGGTCGCTGTTGCAACAGGCGTGCTTACGTTAGTCGTGCTCGTTTTTGCTGAAGTCACGCCAAAAACCATCGCAGCGCTAAATCCTGAGCGCATTGCTTTTCCCTCTAGCATACTGCTACTTATACTTTCCTCGACCTTTGCCTATGTTGTCTCAAGCGTTAATTTGATAACCACAGGTATCTTACGTTTGATGGGGATAAAAACAGTTAATAGTAGCGATGCACTAAGCCAAGAAGAGTTGCGCACTGTGGTACATGAGGCAGGGGCACTCATCCCCCGACGCCACCAAGAAATGCTGTTATCTATCTTGGATTTAGAGAAAGTCACCGTTGAAGATATTATGGTGCCACGCTCAGATATCTACGGAATTAACGTCAATGACGAATTTAAGGTTATCAATCGTCAGGTGATCCAAAGTCCACATACTCGAGTGTTAGTGTATCGCGACACCATAGACGATGCAGTGGGCTTTATTCATTTACGCGATGCCCTGCGCCTCCAATCTAAAGAGCAATTTAGCAAGTCATCTTTGCTACGCGCAGTGAAAGAACTCTACTTTGTGCCAGAAGGTACGCCACTCAATGTGCAGCTAGCTAACTTCCAACAAAATAAAGAGCGCATCGGCTTAGTCGTTGATGAATATGGTGATATTCAAGGTCTAGTGACACTCGAAGATATTCTCGAAGAGATTGTCGGCGACTTTACCACTTCTATGTTGACCACCCCGAGTGAAGACATTAAGGTCCAGCAAGATGGCAGCTACTTAGTTGATGCGGGCATTACGATCCGCGATTTGAATAAAGAAATGAAGTGGAACTTTCCCACCGATGGCCCTAAAACCCTCAATGGTCTGATTCTGGAGTATCTGGAGGAAATTCCTTCTGCGAATACCAGTTTACGTTTAGCAGGTTATCCATTAGAGATAATTGATGTGTCAGAAAATATGATTAATACAGTGAGAATTATCCCGCTGTATTATCATCCCCCCAGAGTTTAATCCCCAATTTTGAGCATAAAAATTGGCCGAACCACGCGAGTTAAGATGTGGTCCGACCGACGATTTCCTCCAAGCGATGATGCTCCCCCAAGCTATAAATCTATCTACTCTAATTCACTATCTAGCCAAGCTATGCAGACTTTTTCGCCTCAAGTATACGGCGCTTCTCAAGCGCCATTGGCGTTATCTGGGCGTTCAGCGCCTTTTCTAAGCCCAACATAAAATACACTTCCGCCATTAAGAAAAATGGCCCAATTAATAGCTGATTTAAGTCATCCACAAAGGCAGGCTTGGCTTTTTCATATTGATGGCCGATTAGCTGGAACACCCAGCCCACCACAAATACCCCTAGGGCAAGCCAAGTGGCACCGGCGATATGCGCCGCCCACTCAGTAGTGAGCAGCACAGGTACCATGAATATTATGAGCCCCATTGAAAGCCTTAAGTGTAAACGGACATAATAGGCCAACACGAATATACCGACTATCACTGCTAAACTTGTCTCCCCCATACTGCCCAGCGGAATACGCACTGTGGCCAACAACAGGAAAGCAGACCAAATAATCAGTGGGATGCCAATAAAATGGGTCTGAATATTACGCTGATTTAAATGCACACTTTTGTAGGTCGATAACTGCTCTGCGGCGGATTTCATGTCGGGTTCCTCTTCATTTGCCCCTGATTTTACCTGCGCCAAATTGAGCGACGCGCAAGCCATAAACTAACGTAAAACAATTAAACTTAACAGTAAAAGTAAATAAATTGTTGCATTCGCTGATTTAACACTTATTTGGATACCCATCCAGAAATGAAAAAAGGAACCCTAAAGTTCCTTTTTTACCGCCAACAGACACAAACTCGGGTTTATTGAGACTCTATGATTACCGTCGCAATTGCATAGGATTTTTCATCGGCAATAGAGATATGCCCAACCGTCGCTTTAAGCTGCTGTAAGCGCGTCAGCGCACCTTCGGTAAAGTGAATCGTCGGTGCACCATCCTCATTGTTGCCAATGTGAATATGCTGAAACGACACGCCGCGGCCAATACCCGTACCGAGAGCTTTGGCTGCGGCTTCTTTTGCCGCAAAACGCTTGGCAAGATAACGACTTGGCTGACTATGGGCAGTATAAATGGCTAACTCAGACTCGGTCAGCACACGTTTCGCCAGCTTGTCACCTGCGCGCGCCACATGCACCTGAATACGCTCAATCTCGACGATATCTGTGCCTAGGCCGACAATCGCCATTATTCGCCTCGACGACCTTCAAGCATTAACACTTTCATGTCTTTCACTGCTGTCGCTAAACCGTCAATAGCGGCACGTGCGACAATCGCATGGCCGATATTGAGTTCATATAACTCAGGAATCGCCGCGATGGGTTTCACGTTGTGATAATGCAAACCATGACCCGCGTTAACCACTAAACCTTTGCCATGGGCGTATTTTGCCATTTCGCGAATACGCGCTAACTCAGTGGCTTCTTCTGCTTCCGTTTTAGCATCGGCATAACAGCCCGTATGAATTTCAATAAGCGGTGCGCCAGAGGCAACGGCGGCATCAATTTGAGTTTTATCGGCATCGATAAATAAGGAGACTTGAATACCCTCAGCAGCTAAACGAGTCACTGCAGCAGTGATTTTATCTAACTGCCCCGCTACATCTAAACCGCCTTCAGTGGTGACTTCTTGACGTTTTTCTGGCACTAAACAGACATAGGTCGGCTTAATTTCACAGGCGATGTTAAGCATTTCTTCGGTCACCGCACATTCGAAATTCATGCGGGTTTTCAAGGTTTTTGCCAACAGATACACATCGCGGTCTATGATATGGCGCCTGTCTTCACGCAAATGGATAGTGATGCCATCGGCGCCAGCATGTTCAGCAACGGCAGCAGCATGCACAGGATCAGGATAACTGGTGCCACGGGCTTGGCGCAGAGTAGCAATATGGTCGATATTCACGCCCAATAAGATACGGCTCATCGGGAACTCCTTAATGTTTAACGCTGATATTGCGGCCTATTGTACTTAGGCTCACGCTAAAAAACAGGAGCTAGGGCGAATTATTCCCATCAATCTTAGTTGGTACGGCTGTGCTGACGAACAATTGTCGACTCAACAAAGGTTTAGTCCCGAGTAATGGCGTTAACAGGGAGCGCATCAACAACTTAGCACTCAAAAAATGTGCGTCGGTGAGCTGGTTATCGTTAAGCGCCGTCAACATTGCACCTTGATAGGCATTGCGAGCACGGGAGTTGAGCACAAATTGAAAGCCTAACTCAGGCACGAGCTGGTAATAATCATCAGGCACGAGTGGTTCACCTTGAGTATCGCGGCTAAGAGAAGGCATAAAACCTAATTCCCGCAGCAAGGCAAGCTCAATATAACGCAGTTGGGATTGGCAAAACTTCGCGGCAAGGCCGACTAAGGCTTGATGATAAATGAGGAACAACTCTTCGGCATTGTGCTGTACAGACAAAGTGCGAACCAATAACTCATTGATATACATGCCAGCAAACAAGCTTTGACCAGAAAGAGGCACAGCAGGCGCAGCGGCTTCGACTTGAGTTAAGGTTTTTAATTCAGACTTACCGCTAAATTCGAAGATCAGCGGTTGAAAGGGCTGGAGAATACTCTTGATAGAGCGCTTACCGCTGCCAGTTCGGGCAACCACATCAACCCGTCCAATGCCGTCAACTAAGAGGTTAACTAAGACACTGGACTCTCGATATGGGCGATGATGTAAAACGTAACCACGTTTCATCGGTAAGCGCGCTCGCTGAAATTAATGCTTAATCGTCGCCGTAACCTAAGCTACGCAGGGCGCGTTCATCATCGGCCCAACCAGATTTCACTTTCACCCACACTTCAAGGAAGACTTTATTATCAAACAAGGTTTCCATGTCTAAGCGGGCTTGAGTCGCAATAGTGCGAATACGTTCGCCCTTGCTACCGATCACCATACGTTTCTGGCCTTCACGCTCAACGAGGATCAGGGCATTGATTTGATAAACGCCATTTTCCATCATCTTAAACTGTTCGATCTCAACCGTCGCATCATAGGGTAATTCATCACCTAAGAAGCGCATCAGTTTTTCGCGCACAATTTCCGACGCCATAAAACGTTGCGAACGGTCGGTAACATAGTCTTCAGGGAAGAAGAAAGGTCCTTCAGGAATAGACGCCGCCGCTAGCTCTAAAATGCGCTTAACGTTGGTACCTTTACTGGCTGAAATCGGCAAAATTTCATCGAAAGGATATTTTTTGGCGACTTCTTCCAAATACGGGAACAGCGATTCTTTGTCTTTGATATTGTCGACTTTGTTAATCGCCAGAATTGTCTGACGCTCTTCACCGCCACGGCGTAATTTACTCAACACCATCTCATCATCGGCGGTCCACGTCATGCCATCGACCACGAAAATTACCATAGCTACATCGGCAAGCGAACTGGCTGCTGCGCGGTTCATCAGGCGGTTAATCGCCCGCTGCTCTTCTATGTGTAAACCTGGTGTATCGATGAACACGATTTGCTTCGGACCATCGGTATGAATACCCATGATACGGTGGCGCGTTGTTTGTGGCTTTTTAGAAGTAATACTTACCTTCTGACCAAGTAAACGGTTAATTAACGTTGATTTACCGACGTTAGGGCGACCAATGATCGCTACCATGCCGCAATAAGTGACATCGTATTGGGCCGACGGCGTTGGCGCGGCCGCATTCATCCTTGCCAGTAATTCATCTAAACTCGGCTCAGTTGCCGCTTTTGCAGCATCGATACCTGACAAGTCTGTTTTTTTGGTCATTTCTTTAGTAACTCCAATACTTGAGCGGCCGCGATTTGCTCGGCTTTACGGCGTGAACTCGCCACACCAATGACGCTTTGACTCAAGTCTTCAATACGACATTCAACGGTAAATGTCTGATCGTGGGCATCGCCTTCTATGTTGATTACTTGGTAATCAGGCAGCGGCTTTTTAAACCCTTGTAAATGTTCTTGCAGTAATGTCTTAGCGTCTTTCTGGCTGATCCCAGGTTGGATTTCGGCCAAACGCTCGGCATACCATTTCAACAGTAATGCACGGCAAACTTCGAGATCGGAATCAAGGTAAACGGCGCCAATAATGGCTTCAACCGCATCGGCAAGAATCGACTCGCGTCTAAATCCGCCACTTTTCAACTCGCCAGGACCGAGATATAAATAATCGCCGAGCTTAAACTCTTGGGCGATGATAGTTAAGGTATCACCGCGAACTAAGGTGGCACGCATCCGGCTTAAATCGCCTTCGGTTGCCTTCGGAAACTGATGATATAAAGCATCAGAAATCACAATAGATAAAATTGAATCACCTAAAAACTCTAAGCGTTCATTGTGTTTATTTGCCGCACTTCTGTGGGTCAGCGCTTGAGTCAAAAGCTCAATATTCTTGAACTCATAACCTAAAGTACGACACAAACGTGGCAAATTTTTAATCGGTTCCATGCTATTTAATTCCACCTACACGCTCAAAACGCACACCGCTAGGCACCCAAGTTGGGAGGAAGTCGGCTTTTGAACGGTCAAATTCAAAACTAATCCAAATCGCTACCGCTTTACCGACCAGGTTTTCTTCTGGCACAAAGCCCCAGAAACGACTGTCGGTACTGTTATCGCGGTTATCGCCCATGGCAAAGTAATGGCCTTCTGGCACTAAAAACTCACCTGCGGGTAAATTACCTTCGCGCTTAAAATACCCCAGCATGTCAGGTCGACTTGGGTTGATCAAAATATCGTGGGCAACATCGCCCAATTCCTCTTTATAACGCAGTAATGGCACACCATCTTGGCTGTAATCACCACGACTGATCTCTGTGCGGGCGATAACTTGCGGTTCTGGACAATCTGCTTGCTCAACACCACAGGCCTTCTGGATCATCAACTGTTTATTACGGTAAATAATTCTATCACCCGGCAAACCGACTACACGTTTGATGTAGTCAATTTGCGGGTTTTCAGGATATTTAAATACCACCACATCACCGCGTTTGGGCTCGCCAGTTTCAACCAGTTTAGTGCGCCATACGGGATCTTTAAGCCCATAACTAAATTTTTCCACCAGAATGAAGTCGCCCACTAAGAGGGTTGGCATCATAGAACCCGATGGGATTTGAAATGGCTCATAAATGAATGAACGTAAGATCAACACAAAGGCAATCACAGGGAAGATAGAATGCGCGGTTTCGACTATGGTCGACTCACGAATGATTTGGTACTCAGCTTCTTCAGTTAAATTCGCTTGTGACGCCTTTGCTAGCGCTAAACTCTCACGACGCTTTGGGGCGAAAACGAGCACATCGACTAACCAAATAAGTCCTGAGATCAGGGTGATTAGCACTAGAATAATGGAAAAATACGCTGCCATTGCTTATTGAACTCCTGCCTTAAAAATAATTAAAGGTACCTAACTCAGCGAATATCATACTTTAGTTAACTTACCGTATTCGACCTTGGTAAACCAATGCGATAACCTAACTAAAGCGCCGCAAACAGCGGCGCAATAGTCAACTAAATTGTCACTTCTTATGCTAACGATTACTCATTTAGCTTAAGTACCGCTAAGAATGCTTCTTGTGGCACCTCAACGTTACCTACTTGCTTCATCCGTTTCTTACCCTCTTTTTGTTTATTTAAGAGTTTTTTCTTACGAGAAACGTCGCCGCCATAACACTTAGCCGTTACGTCTTTACGCAGGGCTTTCACGGTTGAACGGGCAATAATTTGACTGCCCACCGCCGCTTGAATCGCAATATCAAACATCTGACGTGGAATAAGTTCTTTCATCTTATCCACTAAAGCTAAACCACGGTGACGAATGTTTGATCTATGGATAACCATAGCCAAGGCGTCGACTCGGTCGCCGTTGATGAGAATATCTAAACGCACCATGTCTGCAGGATCGAAACGAATAAAGTTATATTCGAGTGATGCATAGCCACGGCTAGTGGATTTCAAACGGTCGAAGAAGTCCATGACCACTTCCGCCATTGGCAGATGGTAAGTCACAGCCACTTGGTTACCGTGGTAAACCATGTTCACTTGGGTGCCACGTTTTTCAATACACAGGGTAATCACGTTACCTAAGTATTCTTTTGGCACTAAAATGTTGGCCTCAACAATCGGCTCACGCATTTCTTCAATGTTGTTAATCGCAGGCAGATCAGACGGGTTATCAACGTAAATCGTTTCGCCGCTAGTCATCACGACTTCGTACACTACGGTTGGCGCAGTGGTGATCAACTCTAGGTTGTATTCACGCTCTAAACGCTCTTGTACGATTTCCATGTGGAGCAGGCCTAAATAGCCAATGCGGAAACCAAAACCGAGTGCCGAAGAACTTTCAGGTTCAAAGAATAATGACGCATCGTTCAGGCTGAGTTTGTTCAGCGCATCACGGAAGTTTTCATATTCGTCGGTCGAAATTGGGAATACGCCAGCGTATACCTGTGGCTTCACTTTCTTAAAACCAGGTAACGGCTTTTCAGCACCATTTTTGGCTAAAGTTAACGTATCGCCCACGGGCGCGCCGTGAATTTCTTTCAGACCCGCAATCACAAAGCCGACTTCACCGGTTTTAAGCTCGGTTTTATCAGTTTGTTTTGGGGTGAAAATACCGACGCGATCCGCAGTGTGGTTTTGCCCTGTAGACATTACCTTAAACTTGTCACCTTTTTTCAGGCTACCGTGTTTAATTCGCACTAACGACACTACGCCTAAGTAATTATCAAACCAAGAATCGATGATCAAGGCTTGCAATGGTGCGTCAGGATCGCCTTCTGGCGGTGGAATTTTGGCAACAATGACTTCTAAAACCTCATCGACACCGACACCGGTTTTAGCCGAACAACGCACAGCATCCATCGCATCAATACCGACGATATCTTCAATCTCGGCAGCAACACGTTCTGGATCGGCTTGTGGTAAGTCAATCTTGTTTAAAATGGGTACCACATCTAGATTCATATCCAGCGCGGTATAACAGTTTGCCAGTGTCTGAGCTTCAACGCCCTGACCCGCATCAACCACCAGCAAAGCACCTTCACAGGCAGCTAATGAGCGCGAGACCTCGTAGGAGAAGTCAACGTGACCTGGGGTATCAATAAAGTTGAGTTGATAGACAAGGCCATCTTTGGCTTTATAATCCAAAGTGACACTTTGTGCCTTAATCGTAATACCACGCTCACGTTCTAGATCCATAGAATCTAAAACTTGAGAATCCATTTCACGGTCGGTTAAACCGCCACAAACCTGAATAAGACGATCTGATAGCGTCGATTTACCATGGTCGATATGGGCAATAATTGAGAAGTTTCTAATTTGTTTCATTATGCTGCAATGACTAATACTGAAAATGGATACGGTTCAAAGGAGCGAAATTGTACCTGATTGCGGTTTCAATACCAATCACATTCACTCCTACTTAAGACAGGCCGATAAAACAACGCCCAAAACCGCAGTTAGCTGCTATTTGATAAAAAATAACACATTGAAATTATTGAGCTAATTCGTTTAAATTGATGCTCCTACCTAAATAGGCCAAAATCACAGGCTGAGCATCAACTTCTAAACGTTTAGCCTGTTGCTTACCAAAAGACCACGCAATCAAGGCACCAACGGCCGCAAAGCCCATAGCACCTAGGTTAGGATTAAACTCAAGCAACTGGCCTAAAAATTGTCCTAACGCCGCGCCGACAAACAGGCCAAACAGCGGCATTAAATAGATTAATGCAGCGGCTTTGAGGATCACGCTCTCAGGAAGGCCTAATTTGAGTAATTCACCAGCCTCGCAGCGGCGGTCACTCTGAATAGAAAATTGCTGGGTTTTCGAGGAAAAAGCCTGAGCGACAGCAGAGGTCCCGCAAGACTCACTGTTACTGCAGCTCTTGCAGGTACTCTTAAGTTCCACTTCAACCGTCAACCAGCCTTGACTATCACTGGAGACGACTCTGGCAATTTCTTCCATCATAATCGGCGTCCTATTCTAGCGTCAGACTTTTAGCAATGCGCGTTAAGGTTTCTGTCGGCACTTTACCCACAGCAACCACTTCGGCATTACCGACTTTTTCTGAGACTAACGACAAGCCATTACGGGTAATTAATTCTTCAGGCAATGGACTCGTGCCCGCACGCGCCACATAAACAGAAATATTTGCCAGTCCATCGGTCAGTGCTATGTATTCCACCGCTTCGTGACTGCCAATTAATCTATGGTGGTCGCGCACTACCACAGTAAAACCTGCGGGTAACCAAGCAAATTGCCAGTTTTGACCGTCTTGGCGCTCGGCTTGATCGATAACTGCCGGCCACTCTTGCTTATAGGCCTCTTGCAAAATGGCTGGCGGCTCGCTGAATTCAATGAGTTCAATCACCATGATCTGCTCAAGTAATTGCTTATCTTGAGTCAGCATGTCGTATCTCAGCGGCAGATAGGTTTCCATATCAAGCCAAATTTGAAAGCCATAACGGAATTCATCATTAGGCAACAGGCGGATCATCTGCCCCGGACGCCCAGCGATACGGGTACGGCCACCGAGTACAAACTGATAACCCACTTCTAAGTCCGCCATATTGGCAGAGAAAGCAGCGGGCCAGACACCTTGAATATGATTAGAAACGATACTATACGCAGGCTCATCGTGCTCAATAAAGGTGACACGATTACCGACACGCACTGCATTTTTGGGTGGACCGTTAAGGTATTCTAGAAAGGCAACTTCTTGATTATTCACCTTACCGTGCAGGTAAACCAAAGGCCGAATATGATCGGCCTGAAGTTGAATAATCGATGCTTTAAACTCTTTCTCTCGTAAAGCCTGACTCATTTTCTCGAGCCAAGCTTTGGCAGGCATGTCCTCCTGCGCGGTTGCAGGAAAGACCAAGGCTAATAAAGCCAACAGGATTAGACGCAAGCTAACTCCTCGTTATTGATTGACCGGAACGGGTACGACCTCGGTATTGTCCTCTACAACCGCACCAGTATTCAATCGTTGTTGCAACATATGATCTTGGATATAAGTATTAATTCGGCGACGTTGCTCATTTACCTGATCATTGGTATAGCCTTGATTCTGTTGTACAGGACCGGTTTGTAGGCTCACAGGTGATGCGCTACCAATCAGCGGCCTTGTAATTAACACGGGCGATGGTGACGCGGCATCATCGGCGGTTTGATTGTAATTCTGCACACCCACAATCGCAAACATAGCAACCGTCGCAGCAATGGCATATTGACCAAATTGCTTAAATAAAGGTACGACGCGGCTTTGCTCCGAATTGGCGGCAATTTGTGGCGTTACAGGTGCAGTAACTTTAGACGCATGATGCTTAGGCGCAACTATCGCTGGCTCAAGTTCAATGGCGGCAGCAATGCTAGCAGAGAGATCTAACACAATAGTCTGCGGCAATTCGCCACGCATGGCATCGCCTATCATATGATAGTTATGCCATTTATCATGTGAATGTGTATCAGCAGATAACTCTGCCATGGTCTGCTCATCAGTCTCTCCATCGACTGCGGCAGATACCCATTCTTGACCTAATTTATCCATTTTTCACCTGTCTAAATATAAGGGTTTCTTAAAATAAGAATTTAGGCTTCCAGCAAAGGCTGGAGCTTTTTATCGATTGCTTCTCGTGCTCGGAAGATACGTGATCTTACGGTCCCGACAGGACAATCCATGACTATGGCAATATCTTCGTAACTCATACCATCGAGTTCACGCAATGAGATGGCCATTCGTAATTCTTCAGGCAAGGTCTCTAATGTATCGAAAATCACTTTTTTGATTTCATCCGATAACATTAACCGTTCTGGGGAGGCAAACTCCTTCAGCGCGTCACTACCTTCGTAATATTCGGCATCTTCTGCATCAACATCATTCGCAGGCGTTCTACGCCCCTGTGATACGAGATAATTCTTCGCAGTGTTTACTGCGATGCGGTACAACCAAGTATAAAATGCACTTTCACCGCGAAAGTTTGGCAAAGCTCTGTAAGCTTTGATAAACGCTTCCTGTGCGACATCAGCAACGTCCGCTTGGTTCCGTACATAACGGGATATCAAGCTAATGACTTTACTTTGATATTTAAGCACTAACAGGTTAAAAGCGTTTTTATCACCTTGTTGTACGCGCTCAACTAATTGTTGATCACTTAATTGTCCACTCATCCGAGCCGACTTCTCCTAAATCTAAAATGCTGATTTCTCAGTCGCTCGAATCATATTCACTTATGTAGACTCGCGGGCTTTGAAAAAGTTCTAAAAATTATACAAAAAAAGTAAGGTAAAAAGGAAAGTACCCATAATCGGTGAGTTGGTTTACCATAGTTGGCACTCTTCAGTCACATCATGATACCCGATGAAACAAGTAGTTGAACACCAATCTGACATATTAGTCATAGGTAGCGGTGCTGCAGGTCTGACACTAGCTTTGCATCTTGCTGAAAAAGCAAAAGTAATTCTGCTTTCAAAAGGCCCACTCTCGGAAGGGTCGACTTACTACGCCCAAGGCGGTATCGCCTCCGTCTTCGACGAAAGTGACACTATCGAATCCCATGTTGCAGACACCTTAATCGCAGGGGCGGGTTTATGTGACAAAGACGTTGTCACTTTCACGGCTGAAAATGCCAAGAGTGCGATGCAATGGCTTATCGAATGTGGCGTCGCCTTCGATAAAGAAGAAACCACAGACGGCAACGCAAAAGATGCACCTTACCATTTAACCCGTGAAGGCGGCCATAGCCACAGACGTATTCTGCACGCTGCCGATGCCACAGGCAAAGAAGTGCAAACCACACTGCAAGAACGCGCACTCGCCCACCCCAATATTCACGTTTTAGAACGCTATAACGCCATCGACCTCATCACCACCCGTAAATTAAATCGCCCAGGTAACCGTGTGTTAGGCGCTTATGTCTGGAATCGCAATGAAGAACACGTCGAAACCGTTAAGGCTAAGTTTGTCGCGTTAGCGACTGGTGGTAGCTCAAAGGTTTATCAATATACCTCAAACCCCGATGTCGCTAGTGGTGATGGTATTGCCATGGCATGGCGTGCAGGTTGCCGCGTGGCGAATATGGAGTTCAACCAATTCCATCCAACGTGTTTGTACCACGCAGATGCGCGCAACTTCTTACTCACCGAAGCCCTGCGTGGTGAAGGGGCTTATCTGCGTCGTCCAGATGGCAGCCGCTTTATGCCGGACTTTGATGAACGCGCTGAGCTCGCTCCCCGTGACATCGTTGCCCGCGCCATCGACTACGAGATGAAACGTCTGGGTGCCGATTGCGTCTATCTCGATATCAGCCATAAAGATGCTGACTTTGTGATGAAGCATTTCCCGACCATCTATAGCCGTTGCTTAGATCTAGGAATCGATATCACTAAAGATGCGATTCCTGTGGTACCCGCCGCACACTATACCTGCGGTGGTGTAATGACAGATATGCACGGTCAGACGGATCTCAATGGTCTCTATGCTATTGGTGAAGTTGCCTATACGGGCTTACATGGCGCCAATCGTCTGGCGAGTAACTCACTACTCGAATGTTTAGTGTTTGCCCGTGCGGCGTCACAGGACATAGAAAGCCAACTGCATAAAATTCAAATCCCGGGACAAATTCCAGCATGGGATGAAAGTAAAGTATCGAACTCGGATGAGGAAGTGGTCATCGCCCATAACTGGCACGAGCTGCGGTTATTCATGTGGGACTACGTTGGAATTGTACGCTCTGATAAACGTCTGGAGCGAGCACTGCGCCGCTGCCTGATGTTACAGCAAGAAATTCAGGAATATTACAGTAACTTCAGGGTTAGCAATAACTTGCTCGAATTACGTAACTTAGTGCAAGTGGCCGAATTAATTATTCGCTGTGCCATGGAGCGTAAAGAAAGCCGTGGGCTGCATTTTAATATCGATCATCCAGAGAAATTAGACGCGCCTCGCCCGACTATTTTACTACCAGAAAAGTAACCGCATACGCATAGATTACTTCATCATAAACAGACTAAATCTTAGAATGAGGTTTAGTCTGTTGCATTTTAGCCCGCAGCAACAGCCGACATAAATGTCGATAGTCAGTATCGTCTAACATATCAGCCCAAATCAGCAAGAGCCGTAGCTGAGTATCCACTTCGATATAAATCAAGCAAACAAAGGGCGTGACCCAAGTGCGTTTTAGTACCTGAAAGTGCTCCCCCGTTGACAAACGTCCCTCGCCTTTATCACTCAGCACAAAATCTAAACGCCAATGCTGCAGTCGCCACAACTGCGACAGCAAAAAAATACTAACAAGTACGATAAACAAATATTTAAGCAGAGATAAGGCGATAATGTCGCTTTGGGGCCAAAGCAGAAATGAGCTAGAACAGACACCAATAAAAACGACCAACGAGAGTCGTTGGTCGAAAGAGGCTTTTACGCTGAAACTATGGTGCCGGTCTTCCACGGACTTTTACTATCATACGAGCCAGTTCAGTATCAGGGCACACTTCATGGCCCATAAACCAAGCAAACAATTCTGGATCTTCACATTCCAACAAACGGATAAACACGGTTTTATCTTCATCGGACATTTCTTGATAGAAGTTTTCAACAAAAGGTTGAAGCAAGACGTCTAATTCCAGCATCCCACGGCGACATGCCCAGCGAACCCTTGCGATGTTCATTAATTCCAAGGTATTTCTCCCAACACAGATTTGGCATTAGTCTATCAGTTCACTGACTAAAGTGTCGATTAACCCTTCATATTGACTCACAAAATTAGCATTGTTGTACTTGCGTATCGAGCCCCTCAAAGAGATCGCTGAAATCAGTATCCAATAATCGCTTTACCGCAGGATGTTGGATCATACGTTCGGCAAACATCACATGGTATTCCTCTTTCACATCGGTGGTTTCACCGAGCAAATTCATACCATGGGAAATCACTTCTTGGCGATAAATCGACGGCGTGACAAAAATACCTCGTTTAAGGTAACCAAAGGCTTTCATCATGGCCGCATCATCGAACTCGCCCAAAATACTGACTTTAAGGTTTTGCTCGTCAAACCAGCGATATAGCTGTTGTCCGAGTGAGGTTCTGCGGCCAGGAATTAATAGCTGGCCTTGCTCTAAACAGGCTGGAAAATCAGCGCTATAAGTCTCCGCGGAGAAAAAACTCACGCCACACTCGCCCAATTTTTTAGATAAAATTTCAGGGTATTTCAGTGACTCACCGGCACAATCCGAAAGGATCATATCCAGTTTATGCTCACGTAAACGCGCCATTAGGCTCTCGTGAGTCGCCTCATAGCAGGCTAAGTGCATAGAATTGTCATTAGGCACTACAGATAATAACACTCGACTGACTAAAGCTTTAGATAAGGCATCGGCAATACCCACCTCGAATAACATGGCATCCGCTTTTTGATAATTAAGTAAATCGAGCATTTCATAGCTAAGGCTAAACATCTTATCGGCGTAGCGAAAAACCAATTCACCTAATTCTGTCGCCTCCAATGTCCGCCCGACTCGCTTGAACAGACTGCCGTTTAACCTATCTTCTAAGGCACGAATTTGCCCCGTTATCGTTTGCGGCGTCAAACATAGGGCTTCGGCCGCCTTCGCGACTGAGCCCTTTTTCTTAATCATCCAAAAATAATACAAGTGGTTATAATTTAAGTGCAGCATGCTAACCCGCTGTTAATGCTCCCTCAAACGCCAAAGCGCTGAGGGGTTACTGTGTTATTTTAAACTCGATTAGTTTAAAATCAGATGATTAAAAACCTGATGATTCCCAGTCAAGTTACTTTAAACGCTGGCAGTCGAGTAAGTTAGTAACTATGCCTTGTAACTGCTCCAAATCGGCAGCATTCCCCAGACTTACCGCTTCAGTGACTCCTGAAACTAAAACGTTACGTTCTGGAATACGTTCGGCGCAATAGGTTCGATTCGCTTCTTGGAAACGTTTACCACCGCGATACTTAAGTGCCCTCGATTCATAACCATTAGTTTCTAATCTCGCCCCTAAGGAATCAGATTTAAACATCAAAGCGCCATCCACTATTCCTTCAAGATAGCTTTGGCAAGTCTGCGAGTTTGCATCCTGATTACAGGCCGAAATTTGCGATGCCGTCGCGGTTGTCGATAAACATAAGAGCGTTGCTATTCCCATTAATTTCAACTTTATCATAGTTATACTCCTTTCTTAGGTAACACTTTTGATAACCAGAAATACCCGACTAACGCTGCCATAATCGAACCGATTAAGGTCCCTAGGCGTGCTAAGTCACCGTACATAGGGTCTGCATGTTCAAAGGCTAACGACGCAATAAACATAGACATAGTAAAACCAATACCGCACATGGCCGCGACGGGGGCAATTTGCTTCCAACCTACGCCATCGGGCAATTGAGCTAATTTTAGTTTCACCGCAATAAAGCTAAATAACATTACACCGATTGGCTTACCTAACATCAGGCCCAATGCAATACCAACAGGAACAGGAGAAATTAACGTCTCCAAATTCATATTGCCGACATAAACGCCCGCATTGGCAAAAGCAAACACTGGCAAAATGAGGAAAGTACTCCAAGGATGCAAACTATGCTCTAAGCCTTCTGAGGGTGAACTGCCATCCTTTGCCCGCAATGGAATACAAAAAGCAATGATGACGCCAGCCAGAGTCGCATGCACTCCAGACTTAAGTACGGCAACCCAAAGGATTAACCCTAAGATGCCATAGGGTAAAAGTGAGGTAACCCCTTTGCGGTTTAACCCAACCAAGCCCGCAATCGCTAAACTGGCAATCACTAAACTGATGGTTGATAAGTCAGTACTATAAAACAGCGCGATAATCACTATGACGCCTAAATCATCGATGATAGCTAAAGCAAGTAAGAAGACTTTCAGTGAAACAGGAACGCGGCTTCCGAGCAGTGCCATAATACCTAAGGCAAAGGCAATATCGGTCGCGGCAGGAATCGCCCAGCCCGCCTGTGTGACAGGATCACCATAGTTAAACAGTAAGTACACACCAGCAGGGACTAACATGCCGCCAATGGCAGCAAAGGTAGGCAGGGAAGCTTGAGCGACACTCGATAAGGCGCCTTCAAGTAGCTCACGTTTCACTTCTAAACCAATCAGCAAAAAGAATATGGCCATCAAGCCATCGTTTATCCACAGGATGAGTGGCTTGTGTATATTGAGCTCGCCAATTTTGACTTGAACGTCAGTGCCTAAAAAGCCTTGATAAAGTCCAGATAAGGGGGAATTGGCCATCAGCATGGCTAAGGCAACAGCAACCAATAACAGGATACCGCCAGCCGACTCTTGGCTCAGAAAATTTCTAATTGCTTTTTCCATCTTGCACTCCTAAAAATCATAATGAATTGAGTGTAGACGAATTGTAATAACAAATATAATCGTAAGTTTCTCCCTAACACCTCGGTTATCCCGAAGTGTTAGACTAAAAAACATACATCACACAGCAACAGGGGCTTTGATATGAGGGTGTGGAGTGTAGTTTGTTAATTCAAAATCATCGAATTGATAGTCAAAAATCGACTCAGGTCTGCGTACAATAGTCATGGTCGGCAACGGTTTTGGATCACGGCTTAACTGCAGTGCCGTCTGTTCCATATGATTAGAATATAAATGGGTATCGCCACCCGTCCATACAAAATCACCTAAGGCCAAGTCACATTGCTGGGCGACCATCATAGTTAACAAAGCATAACTGGCAATATTAAATGGCAAACCAAGAAACACATCACAACTACGCTGATACAGCTGACAAGATAATTTGCCATCGGCTACATAGAACTGAAAAAACGCGTGGCACGGTGCCAAAGCCATTTTATCCAGTTCGCCCACGTTCCAAGCAGAAACGATAAGACGGCGAGAATCTGGTTGAGATTTTATCTGGGCGATAACTTGCGAAATCTGGTCGATAGCATCACCACTCTGGGTTGGCCAACTGCGCCACTGGGCACCATAAACTGGGCCCAAATCGCCATTATCATCGGCCCATTCGTCCCAAATACTGACCTTATTTTCGCGTAAATAGGCAACGTTAGTTTCACCCTTCAGAAACCACAGCAATTCATGAATGATAGAGCGCATATGGCATTTTTTGGTGCTCACCAAAGGAAAACCTTTGCTCAAATCGAAGCGCATTTGATAGCCAAATACCGAGCGAGTCCCAGTACCTGTGCGATCCGATTTATCCACGCCTTCGGCTAATATATGCTTCATTAAGTCTAAATACTGTTTCATTGCTGCTTACCTTGCTTACGAAAAATCAAGTACAAACCGATTAACACCATAGGCACAGAGAGTATCTGCCCCATAGTCATAAATCCCCAGTAGAGTCCCAACTGTGTGTCGGGTTGCCTCACAGTTTCAACCATAATACGGAACATACCGTAACCGACTAAGAACATACCAGAGACTGCACCGACTTTATCGGTACGTTTGCTAAACCAGTAAAGTAATAGGAATAATGCTACGCCTTCAAGGGCGAACTGATACAACTGGGATGGATGACGTGGGTCAGGCCCACCAGTTGGAAACACCATAGCCCAAGGCAGATCAGTGGTTCGTCCCCAAAGCTCGCCGTTGATAAAGTTACCAATACGACCAGCGCCTAAACCAATAGGCACAACAGGTGCCACCATATCGGCGACAGCAAAAAAAGTACGTTTTTGTTTCCACGCGATATAGAGCATCGCCGTAATCACGCCCATCAAACCGCCGTGGAAGGACATGCCACCTTCGGAGATTTTAAATAAATAGAGGGGACTGGCGAGGAAATAATCGAAATGATAAAAAAGCACGTAACCGATACGGCCACCTAAAATCACCCCAAGAAAACCATAAAAGAGTAAATCTGAAACTTGCTCTCGCGTCCATATCCCCTTTGAACGGTCGGCTTGGCGGTTCAACAACCACATGGCCGCAACAAATCCGACTAAATAGGTAAAACCATACCAACGCAGTGCCGGTTCAAAGGTTTGTCCAAAAAGATTAAACGGTCCAAATGAAACGATCACGGGATCGATATTGGGGAAACTCAACGCCATAACACATCCATTAGCAGCCTCAAACTGAGATAAACATAAAAACTAGGTCAGAATTAACTTAAGGCCGACACATAGAAGTAACAGTGCAAATATCTTTTTAAGTACAGGTGTTGGCCAAGTGCTCGCCGCTTTTACCCCCACAGGCGCCATCAAGACAGAAGTGATCACTAAACCAAACAATGCAGGTAAATAGATATAGCCTAAGGTACCATAGGGCAACTCAGGGGCATTCATTCCTGCAATAATATAGCCGAAACTGCCAGAAAGAGAGATTAAGAAGCCCATCGCCGCAGAAAAGCCCACGGCTTGACGCATCTGTAAACCATAAAAAGTCAAAAATGGCACTATCAGTATACCGCCACCTATCCCGGTCAAACCTGCCAAAACCGCAACAAAAGCCGATACAACAAAAAGCACTACTGAATTAGGTAATTGACGATTTGATTCGGCCTTAACGGGATAAGCCATTTGAATTGTCATTAAAATCACAAAGATGGCAAAACCTTGTTGTAACTTATCAGCGGGAATACGCTCAGCAATAAAACCTGAAGCCAGCGCGCCTATAATCAGGCCCGGTAACATTGATTTGAATAAATCCCAAGGCACATTGCCACGCTTATGGTGGGCACGTGCCGACGAAATAGAGGTGAGAATAATGGCTGCTAGCGAAGTGGCAATTGCAATATGGGGGAGCTGAGTAGAGCTAATACCGACCGATGGCAAAATATAAAGCAGTGCCGGCACTACAATCAAGCCGCCACCGATACCTAATAATCCTGCCATAAAGCCGACAAATGCGCCTAAAGCCAAGCAAATAAAGAACACCAACAACAAACTATCCACACGAGTACCTACAGCGTGATAAATTGAGGGCCTTAGCTTAAAGCAAAACACAGCATTAGTTAATTAAGAATTGTTGCGAGACCCTGCTGGGTCAAATATTCTTTAACCAGCTCACGCACTTGGAAGCCGTTTGATAGGCTCAGCGCTTTAGCAAGTAATTGATCTAAATCAGCCCGCGCAACACGTCGCAATAGATAATTGATCCGCGCTAAACTGCCCTGATTCATACTCAACTGATCGTATCCCATAGCCACCAGCAAAATGGCCCCCATAGGTTCGCCCGCTAACTCTCCACAGATACTAATATCGAGTTTATGGTATCGACAATCTAGGTGCGCCTGATGCAAAGCCCGCAATATTCCAGGATGATAACTGTCAAATAACGAGCTCACCCGCGGGTTATTACGGTCAACAGCCAGCAAATATTGGGTTAAATCATTACTACCAACAGAGACAAAATCCACTCGTTTTGCCACATCATCCAACTGATATAACATGGCAGGCACTTCGAGCATAATGCCTATTCGTGGCATCACTATGTCGCTGTTAACATCGTTTTTTAATTCAACATAGGCTTGTTGCAAATATTCTAAGGATTGATCGATTTCATCTAAGTTGCTGACCATAGGCAGCAAAATACTTAACTGTTTACCGTCTCCCCCAGCCTGTAGCATGGCCCGTAACTGCACCAAAAACAGCTCAGGATGATCCAGAGACAAGCGAATACCGCGCCATCCAAGGAAAGGATTGTCTTCTTTAATCGGGAAATACGGTAAAGGTTTATCGCCTCCCACATCTAAAGTACGCATCACCACAGGTCGACCGGACGCTGCCGATAAGACCTGTTGATAGACTTTGACTTGCTCAGATTCACTCGGGAAGCGCTGTTGCAACATAAAAGGAATTTCAGTGCGATAAAGCCCAATACCGTCGGCGCCCTCTGCAATTTCAGAGGCCACACCACTGAGTAATCCCGCATTGAGATACAAGCGAATACGTGAACCATCTAGGGTTACAGAAGGCAGCGCTAATTCTTGGGCATACTGGCGTTGCAAAGCTTTTTGTGCCGAAATCAGGCTACGATACTCACCGACAATCGCAGGTGATGGCGACACCAATAACTGACCACGGCTTGCGTTTACAACTAAAAGTTTTTGGTCAATATTGGCGGATAACAGTTGCTCGACACCTGTAATAGCAGGCACACCTAAGGCACGGGCTAAAATGGCGGCATGGGAGTTTACGCCACCAAGCTCAGTGACAATACCCGCAAGCTTTTGCCTTGGGAACTCAGCCAACATAGTCGCATCGGCTTCACGGGTAATGAGGATTACAGGTTTATCGGGCTCAAGCTCTAGACGTTCTGGCTCAATAAGTTGGCGTAATACTTTTTGACCTAAGTCGCGAATATCGCTAGCCCGCTCCTTAAGGTAAGGGTCTTCCATTGCTAAAAACTGTTGAATATAACGTAGAGACACTCGGCTCACCGCCGACTCAGCAGCCCAGCCTAATTGCACTTCACGGGTATATTCGCCGCCTAAACTAGCATCATCGAGCAGTAACTGTAATGCATTGAAAATGGAGACAACTTCGTCATCTTGCTCGCGATCAAACCGTTGAGATAAGGCACCTATTGCTTCTTTACAACGCACCATAGCCGTGGTTAAGCGACTCGATTCATAGGCAATATCGTCAGAGCGCACCTCAGGCTGTTCAAGGGGGATTTCCCCACCAAGTACGAAGGCATACGCAATGGCGATACCGTTTGACGCTGAAGTACCTTGAAACAGAATTTGTTGATGATGGGAGCTGACTTGTGCTTTTTGTTTTAAGCCACGCACCGCCATCGCTAATTGGGCGGCGAGCGTCATCAGGAAGGCTTCTTCACCCTCACTGAATTGGCGAGCACTCGCCTGCTGTACCACTATCACCCCTACCACAGCCTTCTGGTAGATAATAGGTACAGCTAAAAAAGCGCGGTATTCTTCTTCGGCGACTTCAGGAAAAAGTTTAAATCTGGGATGAAGCCGAGCATCTGCTAAATTAACGGCCTCTTCTCGCTGGGCAGCGAGTCCAACTAAACCTTCAGTCAGCGGCATACGTACTCGACCAACGGCGCTTTTTTCAAGACCATCGGTTGCAGATAACACGAGTTCTTGCTCTTCTAGGATATAGATGGAGCAACATTGGGTTTCCATCGCCGCTTTAGTCGATGAAACTAAGATTTCTAATGCGGTTTCCAAACTGTGGGCAGATGCCACAGCCTGAGTAATATCCCTAAGCGTATTTAACACTGTTTTCAATCCTCTTTTGAAAATCAGCCCGTTGTTTTTTGTCTTCCCCGTTTCCTAGGTATTTCTAGGGTTTGGAATGACAATGCCGTTACCGCAAACTCTTTCATCACCTTACGATAAACATCACGCTTAAATGACACAACTTGCCGCACAGGATACCAATAACTTACCCAGCGCCAATCGTCAAATTCAGGATGCCCAGAAGAACTCAAATTAATCGCACTATCTTGGCTTTTCAGTTGTAACAGAAACCACTTTTGTTTTTGCCCGATACACACAGGTTTACTGTCTTGCCTCACTAAACGCTTTGGCAAACGATAGCGCAACCAAGAACGGGTCGAGGTTAATATATGCACGTGTTCAGGTCTTAGGCCCACTTCTTCATACAACTCACGGTACATAGCCTCTTCTGCTGTCTCGCCATCATCGACGCCACCTTGAGGAAATTGCCATGAGTGTTGACCGAAACGTCTAGCCCACATGACTTGGCCATATCTGTTACAAATTATAATGCCCACATTTGCGCGAAAGCCGTCGCTATCAATCACATGGACTCCAAATCACATTAAATTTTAATAAACTGATTGTTTCATAAAGCTAGTCTCTCAGCAAACCTCTATTTTATCCTAAGCTTTGGATAACATCTGACTTAAAAGACATTTATCAACAATGCTAGGGGATGGAATCCAGGGATATCCACATTTTCTGTGGATATCTCTGTTTGAAACTCAGGTGAACTTGTTATAACGTTCAAAAAACATCTATTTACCATCGTTTTTAAAATTTAGCGTTAAAACTTAATAGCAAACAAATTCATAAACTTGCATATTAATCATGATTTATTTTAGACTAAAAAACCAATAAAGCTCATTATTTGACCAGCAAGAAGTATTTCTATCATTCTCGCGATATTACTCAACTTTATACACAAATAGTGTCCACAACTGTCCACAAAAGCCAGAATAAATGCACTTTATTCGCATTGACTTAGGATTTTTATTAGGTTAAGAGGCTCACTTTACTGAGTTATCCATAATATCTGTGGATAAGTATGTGGGGAACGCAAGGGAAAGCAGAGAGTAACTTTGAACACTTTTTTGCAAAACGGGGGTTAACACGGATATAAAATTTAAAATCAGTCACTTAGAATAAAAACATTCGGTACAAGTTAATCCACCCTGTAGAGCTCATTTTTTAACCACCATTGCTAAGCGGTTATTTTTAAGTAAAATCCAGCCATGAATCGAATTATCCCCCCTGAAAATCTATCTGAACTACTCGAACGTGCCAACATGATGGCGGGCGTGAGTTTGGCGCAGATAGCAAGCCAAAGAAGCATTCGTGTCCCCAAGGATCTTAAACGCGATAAAGGTTGGGTCGGTCAATTAATCGAAATGGAATTAGGCGCAACGGCGGGTTCTAAACCTGAGCAAGATTTTCTGCATTTAGGGGTCGAGCTTAAAACTATCCCCATTGATACACAGGGGCGACCGCTGGAGACCACTTATGTCTGCGTGGCGCCGCTATCAAATATCCAAGGATTAACCTGGCAAAACAGCTTAGTCTGCCATAAGTTACAGCGAGTACTTTGGGTACCCGTTGAAGGAGAGAGGCATATTCCTGTGGGTGAGCGCCGTATAGGTACGCCAATATTGTGGGAACCGGATCCGCACGAGTTGCAATTACTGCAACAGGATTGGGAAGAGATCATGGAGCTTATCGCCCTCGGAAAAGTAGAGAGGCTTACAGCGCGTCACGGCGAAGTGCTGCAATTGCGACCTAAGGCCGCGAATAGTAAGGCGTTAACACAAAGCATTGCCGAAGATGGTAGCCTCAAAATGACTAACCCTAGGGGTTTTTATTTAAAGACCAGTTTCACTGCTATGATACTTAATAAGGTATTTGGTTAATTTTTAGTAACGATATGGACTTGGATTGATCCAGATCACAAATTTCACTGGCACTAAGGTGACTCTTTTCTATAAACTACGGCATCCTGAAATCACAGCCGTATTCGGATACCAATCAAGCAGTGAGAGCACGTAGACAAGCGAAAAAACTCCTTTTTGCGATTTTAGCTTGGGCGATTGCCATGGCTGCATTCGTGTTTTTTCGATATGCCCAATCACCAGAGCTGCCCCAATGGGCGGTAAGTTCGGCTGATCTCGCAACACTTGCTATCTACATGGGGATTATTTTCGGCAGCTTACATTGGATGTCGAACGTCATTGCCGATTTCAGTGCAATCAATCGCCTCCCCTATGTGTTTTCAGTCATCTTTAAGGGCTTGTTTTTATTACTGGGTGCTACGACGTTAGCTTACATGACTCAGTTTTTAAATATGTGGGCCATCGAAAATCACATGTCGACCCTCAGACAAATGCTGACGGCGCACATTCTCTATAGTCCTTCATTCCAAGCATTGATCGTATATTTGGTCGTTGTACGAGTCAGCTTAGCTTTTGTCGAGCAAATGGCATTATTAGTCGGGCCGCGTATTTTACTCAACATAGGCCTTGGTAAATACCACAAGCCAAGATACGAGCAGCGCTTATTCCTCTATTTAGACATGGTCGCCTCAACCACACATGCCGAATCACTTGGCGATTACCGCTTTAGTCGATTGATCCAAGACAGCTTTAGTTTACTTTCAGATACAGTGTCCAATAACGAAGCTGAAATCTACCGCTATATGGGAGATGCAGTGCTGCTTCACTGGCCATTAGAAGAAGGGATAGTTCACGACCGCTGCATGAATATTTATTTTGAATTTAGCCAACAACTGAACTGGCAACGCCGCTACTTTGAAGAGCATTATGGCTTTGTGCCGAAATTTAAAGCGGCGGCCCATTGTGGCCAAGTCGTCGCTGCAGTTGTTGGTGTACAGAAACAAGAAATTAGTTTCTTTAGTGACGTGCTCAATACCTTAGCAAGACTGCAAGATCAATGTAATCCACTAGGACAGCGCATGTTGATTTCGGGCGCACTCGCGGGACGTTTAGATAACCCCAACACTCAGTATCACCTATCAAATCTAGGCCCAGTCAAACTCAAAGGGAAACAACACTCAATTGAAGTGTTTGGCGTTTCCCCGCTCTGATTTGTAATCGACTTTAAGCTTTAGCTTGAATTAATGCTTTGCAGTTACAGTCAGTTTATTCCCCGTCCTTAGTTAATAATTTTTGGATCATTAAACCTAAAGTGCGGAAAGTTAAGATGCGACTGGTGGTTTGACGCCAAACAAGGCCGATATCACGGTAAGGAGCTTCACCCGGTGGCGTCATCACCACTAAATCTGTGTCATTCAAAATACCCGCGTCAATGGCCATTTGCGGAAGAAACGTGGTGCCCAGTTTACTGTTCACCATCTGCACTAAAGTATGCAAACTGGTGGCGGCAAACGGATTGACTTTCGCACTATCACCTAGCTGACATGCAGTAATAGCATGGCCTGTGATGCAATGCTCACTTTGCAGAAGAAAAATGCTCTCGTCCGGCAGAGTTTGATAATCAATAGGTTGATGTATGCCACCCGCTAAATCTTTGTGGGCAACCATTTTGAAAGGATCTATGCCCACTTTCATGCTGTGGTAACCGCTAGTATCAACGGGTAGCGCTAGGATCAATAAGTCCAGCTCTCCTTTACCCAAAGCATCTAGCAAACGCTCAGTGGTATCTTCCTTCAATAATAAACTCATCGCCGGATAAGATTGCTGACACTGGCGGATCACACGACTCAATAGGAAAGGCGCTATGGTTGGAATACAGCCTAAGCGAATATCCCCCGTCATCGGCTCACCTTGATTTTTCACTAATTCCACCAAATCATCCACATCAGTGAGAATTTTACGGGCGCGCTGCACCACTTCTTCACCAATGGCGGTAAACATAAATGACTTATGGTCTCGCTCAATCAACTGATGTCCTAACTGCTCTTCTAGGTTTTGGATCCCACTTGAAAGCGTTGATTGACTGACAAAACACACCTTAGCGGCGCGGTTAAAATTCTGCTCTTGATGGAGATTCACCAAATAGAATAAGTTTTTTAAGCTAGGTAAACTTTTCATTTTCTCGATTGCCATTAAGGTTATGAATTAAGAAATTAAATCTACTTTAGCATAAGTGATGAGCAATAACGCGGCATAAGATATCAGGATTGTGACCCGAATCGATATTCAATCGGTTCGCCGTAAAACTTAAGTGGGAGTAACAAAATAAGATGGGAAAAGCGCTAACAAGAAAATGTCGAAAACAACAAACTTAATCGTAAAACCAATGCAAGATTCACTCAATTGAGCGCAACAATAGACATTATTGCTGCGCCTTAACTTACCTTAGCAAGTAATATTTTATGCTTTGGCTTGGAGGAATAACTTTAACTGTTGTAAATCTGCACTCGCGTGTTCAACGATGTCAGCAACCCAAGAGCCATGTTCAGCATCCCATCTTGCTTCTTCGCCATGCTGTAATAATTGGGCGATTTGCTGAATACGTTTTAACCCCACAGAACCTGCAGCACCTTTAAATTTATGTGCTTCTGAACATAAGGTATCTTTGTCTGCTGCGTCGTTAGCCTTCACTAGATTTCCAACATATTCAGGCATTAGCTGCTCAAATAACACCACACTCTTGAGTAAGGTACCGGCACCAATGGCGCTGCAGTACTGTTCGAGAGTATTGAGATCTAGGATTGCTTCTAATTCAACTGTGGCCATAAGGCCTCCCTTAAGTGGTTCAATGCTTAAAACGAATTTATCACATGATACCCACTAAAATTGTCAGTGCAACTTATAGCGATATTCATGGTCTAATTCAGATTAAAATTAACAAAAAACAAACTAATAGTCGTAAATAAACGCTTACGACATAATAGCGACGACATAACATTTGGGGAGTAAATTTATCCCACTAACTTGCCTCTATCGTTGCGCTAATGCGTGCCCTTGTCCACCATAAAGCTGCAAATTATCCACAATCGCCACCAATCCATCCCAACGATAGACACACCAATCGGGTGCTAATAGCATAGGTTTTTTCGCATAAGCGGTGACACGGTGAAAAATCACTTCCGCGGGAGTATGGCGGATCATCTCGCCGACACTGTGGGCATAATCCTCAATACTCAATAAAGGTAAGCGCCCACTTCGCCACGACTTAGCCATAGTGCTACCTTCGACGATATGCAAAGGATGTAGCTTCAAACCGTCAACACCCTGCTGCAATACAGCAGCTAAAGTCGCCATATAATCGCTATGGGTTTCATCGGGTAAGCCAAGAATAAGATGAGTGCACACCTTAAGACCGCGAGCTCTCGCCCTAGACACAGTGTCACAATAACAGGCGAAATCATGGCCACGGTTAATTCTACGCAGTGTTTCATCTTTGGCTGTTTGCAACCCGAGCTCTAACCACACATCGACACCATTTTCCTGATAGCGCGCCAGTAAATCCAGTACATTATTCGGCACACAATCGGGGCGAGTTCCAACACATAAACCGACTATCTCGCCATCTTTAACCGCTTCATCGTACTTAGCCATTAACACTTGATATTCATCGTAAGTGCTAGTGTAGGCTTGAAAATAAGCAATAAATTTATCGGCTTGTGCCTGAGGCTTCGCCTCACGATAGCGGCTCTTACCCTGTTCGAGTTGCTCAGTAATACTCAATACATCGGCAGTTTGATGGCTAAATGACGCCACATTACAGAAAGTACAACCTCCACGCCCTAAAGTGCCGTCACGGTTAGGGCAAGTAAACTTGGCATCTATAGTGAGTTTTCGCAGTCGGGTGCCATATCGCGCCTTACAAACGGCACCAAAGGTGTTCACATATGCATCAAGCCCCATCAGAGCACCCACCAAATTTCATATCGCTTCATTGAGAATAACCAAGATAAAATCACAAATAGAAAAGAAAATACGTGAACAAATAGAAGAAAAAGCTTAGTGTAAATAAGGTAGCGAGAGTTTTCTTGGCGCTACATCAAATTCCCGCCTGACTCATACCGTTATTATCATAAATGTGCGCATCCTCAAATTAGCCAGCTTACCGCTGAGATCTTGCTCACATCAAAAATGAATAACAATTCAACAATTTTAATTTTTTATCTATTTACTGTGTTTGCAATAAAAATCACTATTTCTAAATCAAAAACAATCCCATCAGCATGTTACACCTTGGTAAATTTTGAGTTTGATAGTTTTTAAAATTCTTTTTATTCATAATGTTATACGGCACATTTTACTGTTGACGTTAACGTAAGGCAATTGTGATTTGTGTATGAAACATGAATTAATACCCATTTTTTATGCAAATTTTTGGTTTGACCTTTATTGAATCTCAGGCTAATTTGGGTGGTTCGGGTGCATATCTATAGAAAGTCTTTACATTTTCTCCCCGAGTAGTAATCAGTTGAGGTCTAGGGAGGTTTTTGTATGAGCTTATATCATCCCAGTTTTGAGCGGGACAATTGTGGTTTTGGGTTGATAGCACAGATGGATGGCGAAGCCAGCCACCGTATAGTGCGCACGGCAATCCATGGTCTAGATCGCATGAAGCACCGCGGGGGCATTGCCTCCGACGGTCGCACTGGCGACGGCTGCGGTTTATTAATGCAATTACCCGTGCAATTTTTTGAAGCGATTGCCGCGGAAAATGATTGGCATTTGAGCCGAAAATTTGCCGTAGGTATGCTGTTTTTAAGTCAAGACGATGAACTGGCTGACCAAGCCAAGTTTATTCTTGAGCGCGAACTCGAGCGTGAAACCTTAAGTATTGCAGGCTGGCGCAAGGTGCCTGTCAATCCCGATGTGTTAGGTGAAATTGGCAAGGCTAGCCTGCCACAAATCTATCAAGTGCTGATCAACGCCCCCATTGGCTGGCGTGAAAAAGACTTGGAACGTCGCCTTTATATGGCGCGTCGCCGCTTAGAGCAGCAGATCACCGATGACAAAGACTTCTATGTCGCGAGTTTGTCAGGCCAAGTTATCGTCTATAAAGGTCTGATGATGCCTGTAGACTTGCCCGCGTTTTATCCCGATCTCGCGGACATTCGCTTAAAAAGCTCTATCTGCCTATTCCATCAACGTTTCTCAACGAATACTTCTCCTAAATGGCCATTAGCTCAGCCGTTTAGATATTTAGCCCATAACGGCGAAATCAATACGATTACGGGTAACCGTCAATGGGCCCGTGCCCGTGCCTATAAGTTTAATTCACCGCTACTGCCAGATTTGCAGCAGGCCGCTCCCTTTGTGAATGAAACAGGCTCAGACTCTTCATCTTTAGATAACATGCTGGAAATGCTGTTATCTGGTGGCATGGACTTATACCGTGCCATGCGTCTATTGATCCCGCCTGCTTGGCAAAGTAATCCAGAAATGGATGACGAATTAAAAGCCTTCTACGACTTTAACTCTATGCACATGGAGCCTTGGGATGGTCCGGCTGGTATTGTGATGACCAACGGTCGCCATGCCGCCTGCGCCGTAGACCGTAACGGTCTGCGTCCATCGCGTTATGTGATCACAAAAGATCGTATTTTGACCTTAGCCTCCGAAGTGGGTATTTGGGATTACGCCGCCGATGAAGTCATCGAAAAAGGCCGTGTTGGGCCTGGAGAATTATTGGTACTCGATACCTTGAACGGCCGCCTGTACCAATCTTTTGAAATTGATAACGATCTTAAACGCCGCCACCCTTACAAAGAGTGGATGGCGAAAAACAGCCGTACTTTAACGCCAGCGGAAGATTTAGCCTCTGAGCAGCACGGTGCCAGCGAATTAAGCCCTGAACTATTGCTGCAATATCAAAAACAATTTGGCTATACCCGTGAGGAATTAGAACAAGTCATTTGGGTATTGGCGAAGCAAGGTGAAGAAGCCACAGGCTCCATGGGCGACGACACACCTATGGCGGTATTGTCGAAAAAGTCACGTTCCCTGTATGACTATTTTAGGCAGAAATTTGCTCAAGTAACGAATCCCCCCATAGATCCATTACGTGAAAAGCACGTCATGTCGTTGACCACTTGTATTGGCCGTGAACAGAACCTCTTCAATGAAACGACGGGGCATGCTTACCGGGTAATGTTCAATTCACCTATTTTATTATTCAGTGATTTTAACCAGTTACTGGGATTAGATAGCACTTACTATCGCGCCAATATTGTCGATTTAAATTACGAACCACAGGAAGGCTTAGAAAGCGCCATTCGCCGCATCACAGCCGAAGCCGAGCGTTTGGCCCGCAGCGGCACGACTTTGTTGATCCTTTCGGATAGAGCCATAGGTAAAACGGCGCAAGTGATCCCCGCGGCCATGGCGGTCGGTTCTGTGCAACAAATGCTAGTGAATAAGAGCCTGCGCTGCGACACCAACATTATTGTTGAAACCGCATCGGCGCGAGATCCGCATCACTTTGCTGTATTGCTTGGCTTTGGTGCCACGGCGATTTATCCGTATTTAGTGTATGAGTCAATTTCCGAACTGGCAAAACGCCATGACTTAACCGATACCACGGCATTGATGTTGAACTTCCGCTACGGCATCGAAAAAGGCTTGCGTAAGATCATGTCCAAAATGGGCATCAGCACTGTCGGCTCCTATCGTTGCAGTCAACAATTTGAAGCCATAGGCATTGCCAGCGAAGTGATCGAACTGTGTTTTAAAGGCGTAATTAGCCGCATCGAGGGTGCAGGCTTTGCAGACATCGCCCAAGACCAAGCGATTCTGCACAAAGCGGCCTACCGTGCCCATGTGCCATTACCACAAGGCGGTCTACTAAAATACGTTGAAGGGGGTGAGTATCACTGCTTCAACCCTGATGTGGTCAACACCTTGCAAGCGTCATTGATTGACAAAGACTTCGCGAGCTATAAAAAATTCGCCGAACTCGTCGACAATCGTCCCGTGGCCACACTGCGTGACTTAATCGGTATTAAGGGCGCGCAAACATCGATTAATGTCGCCGATGTAGAAGCGGCATCAAATCTATATTCACGTTTTGACAGTGCCGCCATGAGCATCGGCGCCTTGAGCCCTGAAGCCCATGAAGCTCTTGCTATTGCGATGAACCGCTTAGGTGGCCGCTCGAACTCAGGTGAAGGTGGTGAGGATGCACGCCGCTTTAATACTGAACGCAACTCTGCAATTAAACAGATTGCCTCGGCACGCTTTGGCGTCACGGCGCATTATCTAGTTAATGCCGATGTGTTGCAGATTAAAGTCGCCCAAGGGGCAAAACCCGGTGAAGGTGGTCAGTTACCCGGCCATAAAGTCAGCGTTGAAATCGCCGGACTGCGTCATGCACGCCCTGGTGTGACCTTGATTTCACCGCCGCCGCACCACGATATTTACTCTATCGAAGATTTAGCCCAGCTGATTTTCGACTTGAAGCAAATCAATACTAAAGCGCTGATTTCAGTGAAACTTGTGTCAGAACCCGGTGTGGGGACCATCGCCACTGGTGTGGCCAAAGCCTATGCGGACATGATCACGATTTCAGGGTATGACGGCGGCACAGGTGCTAGCCCAATTACCTCAGTGAAATATGCGGGCAGTCCATGGGAGCTAGGGTTAGCCGAAGTGCATCAATCGCTAGTGGAAAATGGTCTACGCCATAAAATTCGCTTGCAGGTCGATGGCGGCTTAAAAACCGGTACCGATGTGATTAAAGCCGCGTTATTAGGCGCCGAAAGCTTTGGTTTTGGTACTGTGCCTATGATCGCCCTAGGTTGTAAATACCTGCGTATTTGCCACTTGAACAACTGTGCGACTGGCGTAGCAACGCAAGATAAAAACCTGCGCGACAACCATTACCATGGTCTGCCAGAGCGAGTGATGACTTACTTTGAGTTTGTTGCACAGGAAGTTCGTGAATGGATGGCGACCTTAGGGGTGAGTAAGTTTGAAGACTTAGTCGGTCGCAGCGAATGGTTATATGCCCTCGAAGGACAAACCGCGAAGCAACAAGGCTTAGATCTGTCACCGATTTTGTATCAACCCAAGGTGCCAGCAACCTCGTCACGCACTTGGCAAGAAACCAATCCACCGGCGGATTTAGGGCTGCTTAACCAGCATTTATTAAACGAATGCCAAAGCGCCGTCGATAAGGGCGAGAGTTTCGATGCCGCTTACAGCATCAACAACACCGACCGTTCCGTTGGCGCGACATTGTCAGGCTATATCGCGAGCACACTCGGCGTCAAAGGCACCAAAGCGCCGGTCAAACTGAGCTTTAACGGCAGTGCCGGCCAAAGCTTTGGCGTGTGGAACAGCCCAGGCCTTGAGTTAAAACTCTGCGGCGATGCCAACGACTATGTGGGTAAAGGCATGTCTGGCGGCCAGATTGTCATATACCCGCCTATTGGCAGCCCGTTCCAAAGTGAACGCAGCGCCATTGTCGGTAACACCTGTCTTTACGGTGCGACAGGCGGCAAGTTCTTCGCCGCGGGTCAAGCAGGCGAGCGTTTTGCAGTCCGTAACTCTGGGGCGATTGCTGTGGTTGAAGGGCTTGGCGATAACGGCTGCGAATACATGACCGGCGGCATTGTGGTTGTCCTTGGTAAAACAGGGGTGAACTTCGGCGCTGGGATGACAGGCGGTTTTGCCTATGTGTTCGATCAATTCGGCCGCTTCAATCGCCGTGTGAATACAGAGCTTGTCGATACTCAAAAACTCGAATCACCGATACATCAACAACATTTAAAAGGTCTGATTGAAGCCCACGTGGCCGAGACGGGCAGCGAACATGCCAAGATGATCTTAAGTGATTTTGGTAACTGGTTAGATTGCTTCGTATTAGTAAAACCTAAAAATATTGCCGTGGCCGATCTGCTCAAATTAGAGAAATCGAGCCCAGAATTAGTTGTAAAAGCGGGGTAATGGCGCATGAGTAACGATTTTCAATTTATTGAAGTGGGTCGTAAAGACCCCGCTAAACACCCTGCAGCTAAACGTGCGACTCAGTTTATTGAGATTTATCAGCCTTTTGCTCAGCCTCAAGTGGCTGAGCAAGCGGACCGCTGTTTAGATTGCGGCAATCCTTATTGTGAGTGGAAATGCCCGCTACACAATTATATTCCTAACTGGCTCAAGCTAGCGGAACAAGGTCGCATCATGGAAGCGGCAGATTTAGTGCATGAGACCAACACTCTGCCCGAAATCTGCGGCCGTGTTTGTCCACAAGACAGACTCTGTGAAGGTGCTTGTACTCTGAACGACGACTTTGGCGCTGTCACTATCGGTAATGTCGAAAAATACATTACCGACACAGCGATCGCCCAAGGCTGGCGCCCCGATATGAGCAAGGTCACGCCACGCCCTGAACGCGTGGCGATTGTCGGTGCGGGTCCTGCGGGTTTAGGCTGCGCGGATATTCTGTCTCGCAACGGTGTTAAAGCTGTGGTCTTTGATAAATATCCACAAATTGGTGGTCTACTCACCTACGGCATTCCGTCTTTTAAACTCGACAAAGCCGTTATGGCGACCCGTCGCAGTGTATTAGAAGGCATGGGCATTGAGTTCAAACTCGGTGTCACTGTAGGTAAGGACATCCCATTTACTAAACTGCTCGAAGAATACGATGCCGTCTTCCTCGGTATGGGCACCTATACCGCGATGAAAGCAGGCCTTGAGGGTGAAGATGCCCAAGGCGTATACCAAGCCCTGCCCTATTTGATTGGTAACACCCATCATTTAATGGGCACCCAGAATACTGAAACGCCCTACCTGAACCTTGAAGGTAAACGTGTGGTGGTATTAGGCGGTGGTGATACTGCGATGGATTGTGTGCGCACAGCCGTCAGACAAGGTGCCAGCAGCGTAGTCTGTGCTTACCGCCGGGACGAGGCCAACATGCCAGGCTCACGTCGTGAAGTGCAAAATGCGCGGGAGGAAGGCGTTAACTTCCTGTTTAACCGTCAACCTGTGGCGATTAAAACCCAAGATGGCAAAGTGATCGGCATTGAATGCGTTGAAACAGCCATGGGCAAGGCCGATGCAAGTGGTCGTCAACGCGCCGAAGCGATTGCCGGTAGCGAACAGTTGCTCGAAGCCGATGCGATTATTATCGCCTTTGGTTTCCAGCCTAGCCCTGCCCCTTGGTTTGCCGAACACGGTATCGAGCTCGATCAATGGGGCCGAGTCAAAGCGAGCAAGTTAGACGAAAACCCATTCCAAACCACAAACCCGAAAGTGTTTGCCGGTGGTGATATGGTGCGTGGTTCTGACTTAGTCGTGACAGCCATTGCCGAAGGTCGCGATGCCGCCCAAGGTATTCTTAACTACTTAGACTAAGCGCTATAGATTAAGCGCCAACGTGTTTATTTTATCGGTAAAAAACATTTTACCCTTGTCATTTTAACAAGCACTCCAATGGCTGGACTCGTGCAAACGAGTTCAGCCATTGGCTAGTGACTTATCGCAATCGGTTGATGGATAAAATAGATAGATGAAAGCGTGCATCTTAGGAGCGCACTTTTCCGTTAACCCTCCCGCGTTTTACCCCGCGATTATCAAGCAATCCCAATCTCACCATAACGACGGCACAAAACTGTGTGGTATATTAGCCAGCATTCCCGTGTCCCACTCTTAAGTGTTGAATCAAAAAGGTCTCCCATGAAAATTGGAATTATTGGCGCAATGGAGCCAGAAGTCGCTCACCTGATCGCCGCCATGACAAATGCGACATCGCAAACCATTGCTGGTATTGAATTTATTGCTGGTACTCTCGCGGGTAAAGACGTAGTCGTGACTCGCTCAGGCATAGGTAAAGTCGCCGCAAGTATTGCGACCACGCTACTCATCGAAAAATATGCGCCGGATGCGGTGATCAACACTGGTTCTGCCGGTGGTTTTGTGGATTCGCTGGCCATTGGCGATATCGTGATTTCTTCTGAAGTACGTCACCATGATGTGGATGTCACCGCCTTTGGTTATGAAATTGGCCAAATGGCACAGCAACCTGCTGCGTTTATTCCTGCCGCACATTTAGTTGAAGCCGCCAACAAAGCGATTGCTCAACTGGGTGAAGTCAAAGCGATTGAAGGTTTGATTTGTACTGGCGACAGCTTTATTTGCGATCCTGTTCGCACCCAAGCCATGCTCAAAAACTTCCCGACTATGGCCGCCTGTGAGATGGAAGGCGCAGCAATCGCTCAAGTTTGTCATCAGTTTGGAGTGCCATTTGTGGTGATCCGCTCTTTATCGGATAACGCCAACAATGACTCGCCAGTGGATTTCGACTCTTATATTGTCAAAGCGGGTTATCACTCGGCTCTGATGGTGATGTTGCTGCTTGAGCAACTGAATCCTAGCGCAGTAAAATAATCACTTAAGTGGAAAGTACCGAATGCACACCTCTTTTTATCAACAACTTGTCGAGATAGATGGCGCTTTGTTTGAAGGCTTTTTGGTACTTTTTTTTGCTTTGTTATTGGCGCGGTTAGCGCCATTGCCACGGGAAATGCAGCCGCTTATTTGGTTTAGCCATTTAGCTAAGCAACTCGCAGCCAAGGTAAATCGCCCTGAACGATCTCCAAGCCAACAAGCTACAGCAGGCTTTTTAGCTATGATGCTGTTACTGTTTCCATTTTGGGCCATTATCACCTTTTTACTCGAACTGGCTGCCTTTCCATGGTTTTTCGAATTTTTGGTGCTTTATCTGTGCTTAACCGATACAGGGTTTAGCCAAGTCGCCGATGAAATCGCTAAAGCCTTAAAACGTGGAGACAATGCCAGCGCAAAAAAGCTTTTACAGCCTTGGGTAGTGCGCGATACCGATAGTTTGTCGGAAATCGGCCTAGCCAAAGCCACCATAGAAAAACTCGCCACAGCGCCTATTTACGGCACAGCATCGACCATTTTCTTTTTCGCTATTGCTGGAGCACCGCTAGTGCTAGCTGTGCGAATGCTCAAACAACTCGAATTGAGCTGGCCGCCCATTCAACCAAAGTATCAACATTTCTGCAGTACTGTGAATGGTGTATCGATTATCTTGCTGGCGATTCCGGCTTGGTTGTGGAGCCTGTCGCTCGCCATTCAAGGCGGGCCTAAGGCGTTTGCAAAACTTTTTAGAGCCCCTAAAAATCATCACGCTATTCGAGGTTATGTTCTCAGTGTGAATCTCGTGGCCAGTATTTTGAGAATCGAGCTCGGTGGACCACAGAAGTTTGCTGGCGTGCGTATCAATGTGGATAAATTGTGCTACGGTCCGCAGCCAACCTGTGATGACATCACGCCTGCAATTAAGCTGACCTCACGTGCCTGTGCTATCTGGTTTAGCTTTATCATTATACTGCCCTTGTTATGGGCAAGTTTACGTTGGTTACAAAGCCTGTGATATGATGCCGCATTATCTCAACGTGAAGTTAAAGGCTGACCATCTTGCTCGAAAACATGCATGTTTCATTAACAACACCTGCGTTGTTATTTCCTGCTATCTCATTGTTACTATTAGCTTATACCAATCGTTTTTTTGCCTTAGCCGCATTAATCCGAAATTTAAGCAATGGTGAAAAACCCGTACATAAAGATCAAATTAAGAACCTGAGCCAGCGTATTACCATCATTCGTCGAATGCAGGAAGCAGGCGTGTCAAGCTTTGCCCTATGTGTACTGTGTATGATTTTTATCTATATCGGCTTTAATAAAACCGGCTCAGTGATTTTTGGCGCTAGCCTACTGCTCTTGCTCTATTCACTGATTTTATCTGTGATTGAAATCCGCATCTCTGTTGACGCATTAAATATCCATATCAAAGAGATGAGTAAATGAGCCAGTGGATCTACTTTTTTGATTTATGGGGTACCGCTGTATTTGCATTATCCGGCGCACTTGCCGCTGGACGCCATAGAATGGACCCCTTTGGCGTTATCGTGCTCGCCTCGGTTACCGCTGTCGGTGGTGGCAGTATTCGTGATGCCTTAATTGGTGCAACGCCAGTGTTCTGGATCCGCGACCCGAATTACATCATAGTGATCCTCGCGACCGTGCTCGTCTGTTTGCTATTAGTCCGTCGCCCTCGTAAGGTACCCGAGTATATTTTACCCGTTGCAGATGCCTTTGGATTGGCCCTCTTTACCGTGATAGGTGCTGAAAAGGCCCTCAATATGGGCTTGAGTGGGATGATTGCCGTCGTAATGGGCTTGATCACAGGCGTGGGAGGAGGCATTATTCGAGACTTACTGTGTAGACAAGTTCCTATGGTCTTACGCACAGAAGTCTATGCCACAGCTTCGATCATAGGTGGTATCGGCTATACCATGAGCTTAGCCTACGGTATGGGCGAAAAAATGGCGCTGTTTCTGGCGATGGCCAGTGCCCTGTTAATCCGCTTAAGTGCCATCAAGTGGCATCTTTCATTACCGGCCTTTGATCTCAAGACCAAGAGGGAATAGTTTGCGAATATTGTGTTTTATTTTGTGCCTCATTTTTGTTCCAGCCCTCAATCCTGCAGCGGCGCAAGCCAACTCAGGTGAAATGCCACAAGAACAGCAGTTAGCCGTAAAATATATGAATGCGCTAACTGAACACGACTATAAGACACTGCGAAAATTCTATAACCGCGAAAGCGTCTTCTTCGACAAAACCGCCAACCGAAAATACACTGGCGGCCGCTTCATCATCGACTTCCTTGAGCGCGCCCACGAGGGCGTGCTCGAGTACAACTTCAACATAGAGCATATGTATAACGCAGGCTCTTTAGTAGTGATGATAGGTAACTATCATTTCAAGGGTCCAGGTGAACAATTTGGCAAACCGGGGAAAATCATCGATGTTGCGATACCTGGTGTGACAAGCCTTAAGATCGACATGCTCAATCGCAGAGTAACGGAACATGTCGACCTAATCGATTACCAGACCATGTCAGACCAATTAGCGATGCAGTAGTCACAAAATTTACCCGTCTTTGAAACTTGATCCCTAAAAACGAGTCGAAACTAACAATGAGTCAATACCACTGCGTATTTTACCTTTGAAAAATTGACTGAGCCGTTTCGTTTCAATGAGGTTTGTATGAAGTTTTTTGGATTGATTGCCCTACTCGCCCTTAATGGCTTAATACTGGCCCCCAAAGCACAGGCCTTACAGCCCATTATCGTTTCCTACGCCGTTCAGCCAGTAAGCCATTTTAATCAACAACTACGTACCGCTCAGGCACAACATCAGCCTTGGTCGGAAGATCCCAATAAAATCAGCAGCCAATATGCAGGCAACAAATTTACCTTAGTGCGAACTCAAACCAATAAAGACGGCATTTTAACCTATCAAGTGAGCGAGCTTTCCAAGCAGCATCCACAGATGCTGTTGATTATCTCACTGAAACAAAACGCTAAACTTTGGCAGGTAAGTTCGGCCCAATTGGCATGGAAATGCAGTGGTGGGCAACACTTTGGCACCGACAGATGTAATATCGCCGAGCATGAGGCCAGCACAGCGCCTTAATCTTGTATTGTCAAAAGATTCAAAAACAAAGAGCGCCCTAAGGCGCTCTTTTTGTTCGTTTAAACTTACTGTAGCGTAAACCTAACTAAACCAACGTCACTATACCAAAGTCACTTTGGCAAACTTACGTTTACCGACTTGGAATACAGCAACAGTACCCGCTAACAAAGTCACACGGCTATCTTCTAGTTTTTCGCCGTCCATCTTTACCGCGCCTTGCTTGATCATCCGCATCGCTTCTGAAGTCGATGACACTAAGTCCGCGTCTTTCAACAGATTGGCAATCGCAATACCTTCACCCGCAGCTAACTCAATTTCTTCGATATCATCGGGGATCATGCCCTTAGAACGATCGACAAAGGCTTGATGCGCACTTTCGGCAGACGCTGCATCGTGGAAACGTGTGATAATTTCCTTAGCTAAGGCGATTTTAGTGTCACGTGGGTTAGACCCATTCGCCACATCTTGCTTAAACTGTTCAATTTCAGCCAGTGGGCGGAATGACAGTAGTTCAAAGTAACGCCACATCAAGTCATCCGAAATTGACATCAGCTTGCCAAACATTTCGTTGGCAGGTTCGCTCACGCCAATATAGTTATGCGCCGATTTAGACATTTTCTTCACGCCATCTAAACCTTCAAGCAGCGGCATCATGATCACAGCTTGTGGCTTTTGGCCTTCGGCTTTTTGCAGTTCACGGCCCATTAACAGGTTGAACTTTTGATCTGTACCACCCAGCTCAACATCGGCCTGTAGCGCAACTGAGTCATAGCCCTGAAGTAAAGGATACATAAACTCATGAATCGCAATAGACTGACCCGAGGCATAACGCTTCTTAAAGTCATCACGCTCCATCATACGAGCCACAGTTTGCTTAGACGCGAGACGGATCATACCAGCGGCGCCCAATGGCTCTAACCAGCTTGAGTTGAATTCGATACGAGTCTTAGCAGGATCGAGGATCTTGTAAACCTGTTCTTTATAGGTTTCTGCGTTCGCTAAAACTTGTTCACGGGTGAGCGGCGGACGTGTGCTATTTTTACCACTTGGGTCCCCCACCATACCAGTAAAGTCACCAATCAAAAAAATGACTTCATGACCTAACTCTTGGAATAATCTTAATTTATTCAAGATTACTGTGTGTCCAAGATGGATATCCGGAGCGGTAGGGTCAGCGCCTAACTTAATACGGAGTGGACGTCCTTCTTTGAGTTTTTCCAGCAGATCCGCTTCGAGTAAAATCTCATCGGTACCACGTCTAATTTCTGCTAATACTTGGTCTAAATCAGCCATCTCGGCAGGGACTCCTAAGGCCATGATCATAAAATGAAGAGACTTATGTTACTTGTTAGCCACCACAATTGAAAGTGTGTACACTAACGGGATTATTTAAGTCTCTGGTTATTGGTATCGGCGTCAATGGGAAAGGTTATAACGTTATTTAAATTGTTGCCTAAAAAGCATCAAATTCTCCTTAGCATTCTTTCAGTTATCACAATGATAACCATGCTTCTACCTTCTGAAGAAGCGCAAGCTTCAAGACAAACCACTAGCATTGATGACCAAGCTCAAATCAACACCCGTTATGATGTGCCCTTAGCTTTTCGCTCGCCTGAACGCCCTGAGTTGCCAGAAGGTCAAACTGATAATGCTCCGACAACGGCTGAACCGTTATCCTCACCCGATGCGCTCGCTGCTGCTGGAGCTAATAATCAAGCCGCAGGATCCCACGAAAGCGCTCTTCACAGAGATGTCGAACATTTTAACGTCAAAAATGGTGATACTTTAGCCGCGGTATTTGACCGCGCTGGCTTAACCAGCAAAGATGTTTATGAAATCACCCAGTTGCCTTTAGCCAAGCAAAACTTGCTTAAGATAATGCCGGGCGAAGAAATTGTGATTTCAAAGGATGCAAACGGTAATTTGACTGAAGTGCGTTATCGGGTCGATGCTATTTCCACGCTAGTCATCACTAAAAGCCAAGAGCAATACAACGAAAAAATCTCCGAAAAGGATGTGGAAATCCGCAACCATTTCACCAGTGCCAAAATTAAGAGCAATTTCTGGAATGCCGCCGTCGATGCAGGCATGTCTGCCAACCAAATATTACAATTATCGACCGTATTCGGCTGGGATATCGACTTTGCCTTAGACTTACGCGAAGGCGACAGCTTCGCCATTATTTACGAGCAAGAATATGCCGATGGTGAATTTTTGCGTAATGGCAATATCTTAGCTGCAGAATTTGTTAACCAAGATGAGCGCTATACTGCCATTCGCTATACCGACGGTAACTATTATTCCGAAAATGGCACTAGCATGCGTAAAGCCTTCCTGCGCTCACCGGTCGATTTTAAGTATGTCAGCTCCAACTTTAACCCAAGACGTTTGCACCCAGTGACAGGCCAAGTCAAAGCCCATCGGGGTGTAGACTATGTCGCAGCCATTGGCACGCCCATTAAAGCTGCGGGTAGTGGACGCGTTATTGAGTCTGGTTATAATCAATTCAACGGTAACTATGTGTTTATTAAACATAACGATACCTATACCACCAAATATCTACACCTCACAAAACGTAATGTCAGCAAAGGCGCCAACGTTAAGCAAGGACAAATTATTGGTACTTTAGGTAAAACAGGCCGTGTCACAGGGGCTCATTTACATTACGAATTTATCGTCAATGGCGTACACCGCAACCCGAGAACGATTACGCTACCGAAATCCGAATCAATTGCGAGAAAAGAAAAAAATCAATTCGATGCACTTAGCAAGCAATTGATGACTACACTTTCGCAAAACAAGCAAACGCAATTGGCAATGCAATAACGACGGATGGATTCCTCCCAATGAAAAACGCTTATTATATTGGACTTATGTCAGGCACCAGCATGGACGGTGTCGATGCAGTATTGGTCGACTTTTCAGGCGCACAGCCGCAGCTTATCGCCAGCCATACCGAAGCTATTCCGAGCCATTTGCTCAAAGGTCTACAGCGCCTGTGCTTACCAAGCTCAGATGAAATTAACCGCCTCGGCCGTTTAGATCGTAATGTGGGTCAGCTGTTTGCCTTAGCAGTCAATAATCTGATGGCTAAATGTGCTATTGCGAAAGAAGATGTCATCGCCATTGGTAGCCATGGTCAAACTGTGCGCCATATGCCAAACCTCGAAGTGGGTTTTACCTTACAAATTGGCGATCCTAATACTATTGCGACCGAAACAGGCATAGATGTCATTGCCGATTTTCGTCGCAAAGATATTGCTCTTGGTGGGCAAGGTGCGCCCTTAGTGCCCGCATTCCACCAGCAAACCTTTGCCCAAGTCGGTAAAAAACGTGTCATCCTCAATATTGGTGGTATTGCCAATATCACCTATCTGCCGGGCAATAGCGAAGAAGTTTTAGGCTTTGATACAGGGCCTGGCAACACCTTAATTGATGCCTGGATGCAACAGGTTAAAAGTGAGCCCTTCGATAAAAATGGCGAATGGGCTGCATCCGGAAAAACTGATCAAAGCTTATTAACTCAGCTGCTTTCGCATCCGTATTTTTCCCTTGCTTACCCTAAAAGCACTGGTCGCGAACTGTTTAACCAAGCTTGGTTAGAGCAGCAATTATCGCCCTTTAATCATTTAGATGAAGAAGATATTCAATCAACTTTATTGGATTTAACCTGCCACAGCATAGCCCAAGACATTATAAAACTATCCAATGAAGGGGAATTATTCGTCTGTGGCGGCGGTGCATTTAATGGTCAACTGATGCAGCGTCTTGCAGCCTTATTACCAGGTTATAAGCTGGATACTACCTCGGCCCTTGGCGTCGATCCTAAGTGGGCAGAAGGCATCGCCTTTGCCTGGCTCGCCATGCGCAATCACTTAGATTTACCCGCTAATCTCCCTGCAGTAACAGGCGCCTCCCGCGAAGCCGTACTCGGCGGACGATTTAGCGCTAAGTAATTAGCCTTCGCAAAATACTAAAGCGATAACCTAAACAAGAGCTTCTACATGAAGCTCTTGTTGTCTTTAAAAGACAAACTAATCTTTTCCCCTCTTCCTGCCTAAATTTATCAAGAAAATCAGCAGCTATTTTAAAGCCATCTATTCTTAATTACTGAAGCATTTAGTGACAGAAGCATGAGTAAAAAAGTTTCGTCACTGAAGCTTAATCAAGTCTCACTATAGTAAAAATGGATACAGGATATTGCTCTAAACAGCTCAAACACTTAGGAATAGCCTCATAGGCGTCCAATAAGAAACTGGTTTTAAGGGAACTCATGTCTACAGCGCGATTTTGCTCACTCAGACAAGATCCGCTAATAGGCAGGTAAATTAGGAATAAAGACGCACTGATTAACAAACAAACGTCTTTAAAAGAATAGGAAATCAAACAATGAACATGTCACAAAAAATGGCGGCAGAATTTCTTGGCACCTTATGGTTAGTCCTTGGAGGGTGTGGTAGTGCTGTACTTGCCGCCGCATATCCAGAAGTAGGAATAGGCTTACTCGGCGTCGCTTTAGCTTTTGGATTAACCGTATTAACCATGGCCTTTGCGATTGGCCATATTTCAGGTTGTCATCTCAACCCTGCAGTGTCATTCGGCCTTTGGGCTGGGGGACGTTTTCCGGCAGCAGAATTATTGCCCTATATCGTAGCCCAAGTCGCGGGTGGAATTGTTGGCGCTGGCATCTTGTATCTCATCGCTTCAGGACAAGAGGGATTTTCACTCGCGGGCGGATTTGCCTCTAACGGTTTTGGTGAGCACTCACCAGGTGGCTATAGCATGCTGTCGGTGATGATTTGTGAAATCGTTATGACACTGTTCTTCTTGATTATTATTTTAGGCGCCACCGATGAGCGAGCGCCTAAAGGATTTGCCCCAATTGCCATAGGGTTAGGTTTAACCTTAATTCACCTTATTAGTATTCCTGTGTCCAATACTTCGGTAAACCCAGCGCGTAGCACAGGCCCTGCACTGTTTGTCGGTGACTGGGCGGTATCACAACTCTGGTTGTTCTGGGTAGCACCGATTGTCGGCGCTATTTTGGCGGGCTTTATCTATCGCTACTTCCGCGCGGCAGAATAAAAGCCGAAGATCTAACACAACAGCGCTCTCTTGGCGCTGTTGTTCTTTTTCTAATCCCGCTCTAATGTTACCATTTAGCCAACTGGCGAATTTTGCTGTGCGACTAAAGACACAACAGGCTTCGCCCTATCCAAGCAAAAGAGATATTTTTCATGAGCAAGACTGTTAAAAACCTCGCTGAGACAGCAGCAATGACGCCAGAAGCCCGTTACGATTACCTCGTTGAACAAGTTAAAGAACACAAAATACTTTGGACATTACAAGACCAAGACGGTTGCGTGATGTTAACCACTGAAGAAGAAGATTGCATCCCAATGTGGCCAACCGAAGAAGCCGCTGATTCTTGGGCTGTGGATGAATGGAGTGATTGCCAAACGTTAGCGATTCCACTCGACGAATTTCACGAAAGATGGGTGCCAGGCATGGAAGATGACGACCTCTTTGTCGCCGTATTCCCAGTATTAGATGATTTAGGTGTGGTAATCCCGCCTTATGAGTTAGATCAAAGATTAGCGCCGAAGCAAAGCCACTAATCGCTATCGCTAAACGAGAATGCCTATGAGCGAGCAAAAATCAGCGATACAGACACCAGAGGCAAGTACAGCCCTGAGTCAGCACTTTCCGAAACGACTCATTGCCCTATTGCTAGTGTATGTTGTTGCGTCAGTGAGTGGCTTAGTCGCTAAACAAGGCGTGTTATTTTGTCTACTGACACTCTTGATGGTGATTGCCATTATTGGTCGACAAAAGGCGGCGCTTATCATGCTGCGTGGCTACACAGTCGTGCAGCTTGGCTTGATTAGCATGTTGCCAGTGATCATGTACGATCCCGGCAATTTAGTGGTAGGCCCGACGACGGTGCATTTAGGTGAATGGCAGGGAAAACTGCCTGACTATGTGATTTTTATCGCTTTGATCGTCTTGTCATTACTGCAAGTTTGGATAGCCTTTGATAAAAAGGTAAAGGCATGGTTTAAACCTAAGCTTAACCTGAACATCATGAACTAAGCTCTTGTAGAAAATAAATTTAGCCCAACAAAAAGCCGTCATTGCGACGGCTTTTTTGATCTCACTCTACGCCTAAAAAGATGCAAAGTTAGTCATCATTAAACAGAAAAACTTTTTTACACAGAGAAACTGGCACCACAGCCACAAGTTGTGGTTGCGTTAGGGTTTTTCACGAAGAAGCGAGAACCTTCGAGTCCTGAAGTGTAATCCACTTCACCACCGACTAAATATTGTAGGCTCATAGGATCGACAACCAAGAGAACGCCTTGTTTTTCTATCGTAAAATCGCCGTCATTGACCTTTTCATCAAAGGTAAAGCCGTACTGAAATCCAGAACAACCACCACCAGTCACATAGACTCGTAGCTTAAGTGCAGGATTTTGCTCTTCTTCCAGCAAACCTTTCACCTTAGCGGCTGCCGCATCGGTAAATTGGATTGGCATTGCTGCATCAGCTTGATCAGTCATTACTACCTCTTACATCAGTTTTCTGGGGCAAATTATCCTTTACCTGACTGTTTTGTTCAAGTATTACCCGTGGTTCTTTTTCACCCTGTAATAACTCAGGGGCACTATAGACATGTTCTGTCTGCGAATTCTTGGTCCAGCGGCTCGAAGGCACCAGCACTTTGACTTTCACTTGCTGTAAACTAAAGCCAGCAGGAACAGTGACCTTGGTATCTATGACCTGAAAATAGCGAAAATCAAATTCCAACTTAGAGCCCGTGAGTTTGTTCACACTCAAGCTAACGGATTTACCCTCCTGCACGCCAATTAATGTCAATTCGACTCGACCTTGAATCGCTTGCTTGCGCTTTTGCAACTGAGTCAACACCAGTTTGAGATTGTACTCATCGGCTAAAACGCCCGGCGTCATTTCAAGTCCGTGGATGGCGACACCTTCGGCATTATCATCCGGTGTCATAATGCTACGGTAAAACGCCAGCTCATGTTCCAATTCTTTTTGCTTTTTCATCTGCTGGCCAAACATATCTTGCATTTGGGCGTTAGCCTCACGCTCGACGGACAGCTCTAGATTTCGGGTCGCTAGTAATTGGGTCTGTGTTTCTAATTCAGCACTCAAGCGTTGGGCTTTGCTGCTGATGTGTTTAACCACGGGCTCATCACTGCTTAGTAGCAGAAAACTTATCCAAGCCCCAAAAAGAATAGAAACTAACACTAAAAGCGATAAATACACTGAAGATGGACGATACTTGAGATCCATCACTTGCAGCCGATCTAGCCAACGATGATAATTTGGCATTAGGTAACAGCCCCTTATATAAAATACAATCAACTCAAGAACGAGTTCGATACAATACAACTCAGGCCAATGCAGTGCAATTAACGATAAATAAAGTCGCTATTCAACATGCCATAGTCACAGCCAAAAAGTATTTAACCAATGAGCTACGTGACCATTTATCCCAAGCGAGGATCAGTGCACAACTGTGCATACTGGCACTGCTGTTTGCCATTTTCGCATCCTGCGTGATCTTACTGTTTCGACTCTTGCTCGTTTGGGCCAATCATTACACCCAAATACAGGCGCTGGATTTTACGGGGAACGTCGCCGACTGGCGAGCCCTGTTACCACTTTTAGGCGCAATATTAATTTGGATTGTGGCTAAGCTAGGCTCCAAACGTTATAAGCGTATGGGAATAGCCTATGTGTTACATAGAGTTAAATTGCACTATGGTAAAATTCCGTTGCAATCTGCCGTAGGGCAATTTTTTCAAGCATTATTCGCCCTCGGCACCAATTTCTCCGTCGGCCGTGAAGGTCCTGCTATTCATCTGGGTGCTGTCAGTGCCAGTTTTCTCGCCGAAAAATTCAATCTTCCCGATAACAGTGTGCGTATTATGTGCGCCAGTGGCATTGCCGCAGGGATTGCCGCGACCTTTAACGCGCCCTTGGCGGCAGTGATTTTTGTCCTCGAAGTGATTGTCCGCGAATATAAAGTCCATTACTTCTTCCCGATTATGCTCTCCGCAATTTGTGGCGCGGTTTCAAGCCAATTAGTGTTTGGTAATGTGCACGAATTTGACCGTATTCAAGTGATCCACATTCCCTTAGATCACTACCCTATTCTCGCCATCGGCGGCGTGGTATTGGGCTGCGCTGCGGCGCTGTTTAATTACTCACTCTTAAAAGTCACCGCGACGGGGCAAAACTGGCCACTCATCTACCGACTATTATTGGCGGGCAGCGTCACCACACTAATCGGTCTAGTATTACCGCAAGCCCTTGGCACGGGCGATCTCGCCATTAGCGAAGCGATTAGTCAACATCCAAGCCTATTGCTATTAATCGCCCTATTATTTGCCAAAATCATTGCCACTATTGCGGCGATTGGCTTAGGTATCCCCGGCGGTTTGATTGGTCCACTCTATGGTATCGGCGCGCTGCTCGGGGCGATTTTGGCGCTGATCAGTGCCATCTTATTCCCGTCGATCGCTCCATATGTAGGGCTTTACACTGTGATCGGCATGACGGCCATGATGGGCGTGTGCTTAAGCGCGCCGCTGGCGGCGTTAGTCGCCCTGCTAGAAATGACCAATGATGCCAGTATTATTCTGCCGGCGATGTTTGTGACTATTCCCGCATTTTTAATTGCCTATCAAGGCTTTAAAACTAACTCTATTTTCTTTAAACAATTAGAAATCATGGGGCTAGGCTATAAAGTTGCGCCAGTAAATTTAGCGCTGCAGAAAAAAGGCGTGCGAGCCTTGATGGATAAACGCTTTGTTATCGTCAATAACAACGATGAATTGTTACTCGAAGTGCTTAAACGGGCAGAAGGTCGACCTGTGCTGGTTCGCAATGCCGATGGCGTTATCGAAATGCTCAGCCTTGAAATGCAATCCTACGATGACAGTACCACGCTATCGCGCCATCCCATGCAAGGCTTAAGCGACAGCACTACGCTCAATGAAGCCTATTTACTCTTGTCACCCAAGCGCAGCGGTGAGGTGTTTATCTATCAAGATACGCCCGATAACGTGGTCGGAGTGATCAGTTGGTCGAACCTGCAACAGGAAATTCGCTTAGGCCAAGCCTAGTGCCAATTAATAACATCGATTTAAAACCTGATATCAATTTAAAATCTGATAGTGATGTAAAACCTAATATCGATGCCAAACCTTGATACCAAACCTAAGGCGGCAGATTAAAAGCTTTGGGCTTCATCGCAAAAATCTAACACAGTGGCAATGTGGCTATTTCGTTGCCCCTGTGCTTCTGCTACAATCGCGCCTCAGCCACCCTACATAACATCAGGGCAGATAAGCGCGATACCGCAGCTTAAAATGCCCCCTAGCAAATTGGAAAACAGGCTGATGAATCAGTTCGAAGGATCCCATATCCTCTCCGTAAACCAGTTAGATCTTGACTCAATCCAAACTATTTTTAATGTCGCTAGCCGCATGATGCCCTATGCACTTCGAGAGAAGCGCAATAATGTGCTCGATGGCGCCATTTTAGGTAACCTGTTTTTCGAACCCAGTACCCGTACCCGCGTAAGTTTTGGCTGTGCCTTTAACTTACTTGGCGGCCATGTGCGTGAAACCACAGGTATGGCTTCATCGTCTTTATCTAAGGGTGAATCCCTGTACGATACGGCGCGTGTGTTATCCACTTATTCCGATGTGATTGCCATGCGCCATCCAGACTCTTATTCAGTGAAAGAGTTTGCCGAAGGCAGTCGCGTCCCAGTGATCAACGGTGGCGATGGTTCGAACGAACATCCGACCCAAGCTCTACTCGATTTATACACTATCCAAAAAGAACTCAAATGTGCTGGCCGCGGTATCGATGGCATGCACATAGCAATGGTCGGCGACTTAAAATTTGGCCGTACCGTGCATTCACTATCACGCTTACTCTGCATGTATAAGAACATCAGTTTCACACTGATTTCACCTGCTGAATTAGCTATGCCTGATTATGTGATCTCCGACATTGAAAATGCTGGCCATAGCATCAAAATAACCGACCAGCTTGAAGGCCATTTAGATAAAGCAGATATTCTGTATCTCACTCGCATTCAGGAAGAGCGCTTCCCTTCACAGGAAGAAGCGAATAAGTATCGCGGCAAGTTCCGCTTAAATCGCAGTATTTACACTCAGCATTGCAAATCTAACACTGTCATTATGCATCCGCTTCCAAGGGATTCACGCGCGCAAGCCAATGAGTTAGATAATGATTTGAACAGCCACCCTAATCTCGCCATCTTCAGACAGGCGGATAATGGGCTGTTAATTCGCATGGCTTTGTTTGCATTGACACTCGGCGTTGATCATCAACTCGAAAAATATGAGTGTCCGGTTAATTGGTATTCACGTAAAGCCGATCGCTAGTTGGCTACAGACTTTAAGGACTAAACATGACCCGTTCCGAAGTGCTATTTGAACAGGCTAAAAAAACCATCCCCGGCGGCGTTAACTCTCCGGTTCGTGCATTTAATGGTGTAGGCGGTTCGCCCCTGTTTATTGAAAAAGCAAACGGCGCTTATATTTACGATGCCGATGGCAAAGCTTATATCGACTATGTCGGTTCTTGGGGCCCGATGATCCTCGGCCACAATCACCCTAAAATCCGTGCAGCGGTATTAGCGGCAGTGGAAAATGGCTTGTCTTTTGGCGCACCAACAGAACTTGAAGTACAAATGGCCGAGAAAGTCATCTCTATGGTGCCTTCTATCGAGCAAGTTCGTATGGTGAGCTCAGGTACGGAAGCCACTATGAGCGCCATTCGTTTAGCACGCGGTTTTACTAATCGTGACAAGATCTTAAAATTCGAAGGTTGTTACCACGGCCATGCGGATTGCCTGTTAGTTAAGGCAGGTTCTGGCGCACTAACTTTAGGCCAACCTAGCTCACCCGGTATTCCAGAAGATTTCGCCAAGCACACCTTAACGGCTGTGTATAACGACTTAGATTCTGTCAGAACCCTGTTCGAGCAGTATCCAACTGACATTTCTTGCATCATCATCGAGCCCGTTGCTGGCAACATGAACTGTATTCCACCTATCCCAGGTTTCCTTCAAGGTCTGCGTGATATTTGTGATGAGTTCGGCGCCTTAATGATCATCGACGAAGTGATGACAGGGTTCCGCGTATCACAAAGCGGCGCTCAAGGTTACTACGGCGTCACCCCTGACTTGACCACGCTTGGTAAAGTCATTGGTGGCGGTATGCCAGTGGGGGCCTTCGGTGGCCGTAAAGATGTGATGCAATTTATCGCCCCTACGGGTCCGGTTTACCAAGCGGGTACGTTATCGGGTAACCCCATTGCGATGTCAGCGGGTCTGGCACAAATGGAAGCCCTGTGTGAAGAAGGTCTATACGAAGCACTGAGCGCGAAAACCAAACGTATTGCAGAAGGCTTTAAAGCTGCTGCGGATAAGCACGGTATTCCAATGGCGATCAACTATGTTGGTGGTATGTTCGGTTTCTTCTTCACGGAACAACCCAAGATCACTCGTTTCGATCAAGTGACCCAATGCAATATCGAACAGTTCCGTATTTTCTACCACGGCATGCTAAATGAAGGTGTTTACTTAGCGCCAAGTGCCTATGAAGCAGGCTTCCTATCAATGGCCCATGGCGAAGAAGAAATGCGCTTAACCTTAGAAGCGGCAGATCGCGTATTGGCGAGCATGAAAGCGGCAAGCTAAGCCTAAGCTTTAGTATTTAAGCCGTTTAAACATAACAAAGGGACGCCAATGCGTCCCTTTGCTTTTATTCGATTTAATTAGCTTTGTGTCACTTTAATAACGATCAGACTTTTTAGAACCTAAAGCCGATTTAAATATTTTCGCAGCTACCATAAATTGTAAGGTCAAGTGGATATGCTCAATAACGTGCTAAGGCCAACCCATCACGCCCAGCGCAATAAGCTGCTTGCCACAATACGTTAACCAAACGAGTGAGCCTAAAAGCAAAAGACTCCAGATAACAAATGTCATTTTCCTCTACTTCAAAAACACAACATCCAGTATTGATACCCAAACAAGCTCAAGACGCAGAATTCTGCGGGACTGAGTGCTAAGAGCACTCAACTTCCGAGCGGGCACTCATTCAAAAGGTAAGCATTAAAAATGCCTGCCTACATAGGCATGACAATTCAGGAATATCGCCCTGAATAAAAATTAATTGAAGAATATGCAAACTAACTGCTTAGACTTTAATCGTAGATCTCACTTTTAACGCGGTAATCAAATCAAACAATACAGTTAATAACGCTGCAATAATCACAAAAACCAATATATAAAACTAATTGGCAACCAAAAAGCATGAGATAGACATCACAAAGAAGCATTAAATTGAGTTACAGCTAACAGTTGCGTTCTCTAGCCCATTATGTTCTGATCCGCACGCGCTAACACGGCTAGCTTAATTTAGCCTTGATATGCCCAATCTTTAGGTTGACTCAAGTCGCCCTACGACATCAAAACAGCAGTTGGAATTGCAGTTATGTTAAATACCTTTCTCATCTTACTGGCCGTGCTCGCATTGCTCAGTATTATTTTCGAAGAAGTGACCCACCTTAATAAAGCAAAAACCACCTTATTCTTTGGTTGTATCTCTTGGGTAGCGCTGTTTATGGCTGCAGGGGAACCGGCTAATGAGAAAATCGTTGCCCATCAGCTCAATGAAAATTTGCTCGAGATTGCCACACTTTGGCTCTTTCTGATGTCGACCATGACCTTCGTAGCATATTTGAATGCTAAGGGTATGATCCAAATCATGGTGCAAAAGCTGTTTCCGCAGAAAGTATCAGTGCGTATGTTAATGATCCAAGTCGCCCTGTTTGCACTCGTGCTCTCAGCATTTTGTGATAACGTCACCGCGACTTTAGTGTCTTTAGGTTTATTAACCACCTTTAAACTCGATAAGCAAATGCGCCGTAGAATGGCAGTGTTGATTATCTTCGCGGTGAACTCAGGCGGTGTGGCCCTGATCACTGGTGATGTGACGACACTAATGATCTTCTTAGCTGGGCATGTGCATATGTCTGAACTATTGATGTTGTTTATCCCTTCAGCCGTCAGCGTGATTTTACTGGCAACCCTATTCTCACTCAAAGCCGAAGGTGTTGTGAGCACGACGCCAATCAAACATACTTATCAAACCGTTGATGTATTGATTGCCCTCGTCTTCTTCTGCACCATTTTAATGACCATGCTACTCAACATATTGTTTGGTATCCCGCCAGTGTTAACCTTCTTAACGGGTCTATCAATTATGTTCCTGATTGGCCATACCACGCGCAGTGATAAAGAAGAAATCAAGATCCTAGAGTATATTCGCCAAGTTGAATACGACACCCTGTTGTTCTTCTTAGGTATTTTACTGCTCGTTGGTATGCTTAAAGAAATTGGCACCTTAGACATGTTGACTGAAGCTTATACTCAGTTTAATCCAAACATCTCTAACTTCGTCACGGGTATGGGCTCAGCCTTAATTGATAACGTACCGCTAACAGCGGCATTGTTAAAAGCCAATCCAGTGCTGAGTACTCCTGAATGGCTTGGCTTGACTTACAGCGTCGGAGTCGGTGGTTCACTGCTGATTATCGGTTCAGCATCAGGTATTGTAGCCATGAGTAAAGTGAAAGAACTGACTTTTGTGAGTTACTTGAAATATGTTCCTGCACTTTTCCTCTGCTACAGCGTCGGTTACGCACTGACCCTATTCTTAGCCAACAGACTGTTTGATTAAGTTGAGATTAGCTGAGATCAAAAAAGGCGCCTAGTGCGCCTTTTTTATCAACTACTTATTCATTGTTACCACAAATAACCGCTAGCATGACTTATCGTAATACCTGATTAGATTGCGGGCACCTTAAACTGGGTTCCTTGAATATCTAATACTATGTCCCTTGGACGAATAGAGATGATTTTCAGCTTACCAGCAATCATATCCCCTTCTTGTAACTCAGTACCGTCTACATTCAGCCATCTCTGGGCAGGGTCGCTGGAATAAACATGAGCAACGATATTAAATTCAGGCACTTGCAATTGCAGACCTGCAGGTAATTGGCCGTATTTCGGAATTTCATCCGCAGCAGTTTTAGGAATAGGATCTAATTTAGCTTCAGTGACATTCGTCTCTGCAGCATTAACATATTCCACATCCTTTAATGCATTTTGAAAGGAAGCCACTAACTTATCTTCATCGCGACTTTTATTGGTCTCTAAACCGACATCTTCCGCCGCGGCACTGACTTGCTGACGCAGGGCTTCAAGACTCGCTAGACCCGACTCATTGGCATTAGCACCTAACATCATAGGCTGCTGTGCTTGCGTCTCTGCTGGCACAACCGCTTCCTGACTTGCCGCATCGACTTGGGCTGACGTCGACATATAATCTGCGTAGCTTGAATCACTAAAACCCGAATTGCTATCACTTTGAGCTGGCATGCCAACAGAATTGGTCGTTATATTCGCGCTAGCATTCATTTGAGGCGCATTTGATACTACAGTCTCAGCCTGAAATTGCGGCGATACCGTGAGCTCAGGTAAAGTCTGCGTCCGAGGAAGCGCCACTTTCCCTGCAAGCCGAACACCTGAAGCAGCACTGGGCTCAACTTGGATCTCAGAGGCAGATCCTACCGCGGTTGACGGAAGTTCATTTTTAATCCCAGTAGAAGGTGGCAATGATGAAGTTGATGGCAGTATGTTAGCCACTGCCACAGTATCACTTTGGGGAGGTCGAGTTTTATCCCAAACGCTTAATCCCCAAGCCACACCAATTCCAGCGGCAACTGCAACGACTAATAAAGACAGTTTTCCTATCGGCACACCCGATTTACGAGGCTGTGGATAATTCGCCCTTGGCGTCATCACAGCATCAGGTAACGGTGATTGTTGCTGTTGTTTATTGCGGGTTACGGCATCGAGTAAAATGGACATCAGCTGCGCGCCCCATCATCAGTTAACCTTGGGCCTTGCTGACTTAAATACAAATTTAATCTCACTAATGTTTGATTCCCTGCAATACCATCGGCTTTTAATCCATGCTGACTTTGGAAGGTTTTAAGATCATTTTCCAATTGCACATCAAATTGATTAACCCGACGGGGGCTACGACCATTCACATGGGCTAACGCATTCTCTAACCACTGTAATTGACCAGGACTCGATTTTTGACTGATATCCATCATAGGCAAATTAGGTGCTTGCCATAATATTTCGAAGGTGCCACTGAAATGTTGATTAAACCAAGCTCTATCAACCCAAAGTTGCTGCTCACCCAGTTGCATCAGTAATTGTTCCCCCTCTACCGCAAGCACTGCACCATAAAAATCTTGTTGCTTGTCATCAACCAAATACACGACAGCCGGATAATTAAGCCGAGTCAGTGACATCCAGTTACCCTGCTGTTGATAGCAAGCTAATCCTTGCTCAACCGCCGATTGGCAAGCCGTCAAGCCTTTATAGGGCACTTTGCCCCACACGCTAAACAAACCTGCAAAAGCAGTATCGATATTGCGACTCTGATTAATCGCCTCGTTTAACAGACGTTGATTAGGATCGGGAATGGAAGTCTGACCGCTTGGTTGATTAGTCGGTTTTACTGACTTATCAGCGACGCCTTCACCACCCAAGGTTTGAGCATTTAATGACGCCACATTTGTTGGCACAGACTCAGTAACCAAATTGGACGCTGGCGCCGTATTGACTGACTTATCAGTAAATAACCAATAAGACACACCAAACGCAACACATAACGCCGCAGCGGTTGCTGTCGGCCACAGATACCTATTTTGAGTCGGTTCTTCTTCACCTAATACTTCAGCCGCGGCTTGCCGCACCATATGATGATCTATGGGCACCCGCGATTGTGCATAGCCTGCCATCAGTGAACGTTCACATAAAAGGTTAATTAATCGAGGGATGCCGCCGCTGTATTTCTGCAAAACGTTAACGGCTTTACGGGTGAATAAAGGCTCAAACCGCCCAGCCACTTGCAAACGATGCAGCACATAGAGGGCGATTTCATCTTCATTGAGCGGCAATAAATGATAACGAGCCGTGATCCGCTGGGCTAACTGACGCAATTCTTGGCGCTTCAATAACAGCTGTAATTCCGGCTGACCGATTAAAATCACCTGCAGTAACTTCTTAGTGTCCGTCTCCAAATTAGTCAGAAGACGCAATTGCTCCAGCACCTCAGGACGTAAATGCTGTGCTTCATCGATAATGAGCACGGTATTACGACCTTTGCTGTGATTCGCCAATAAAAAACGGCTCAAGTGATCAGTCAATTGCTTGAGTGTAGGATTATCGCCGTAGGAAATCTTAAGCTCATCACAAAGTGTTGCAAGTAATTCAAGCTCAGTTAACGACGGATTAAGGATAAAAGCAGTATCGGTATTGTCGGGCAATTGCCCAAGTAAACAGCGAGATACTGTTGTTTTACCCGTGCCGACTTCCCCTGTTAACAACACAAAGCCGCCCGTTTCCCCTAACCCATAGGTTAAATGGGCTAACGCCTCTCTGTGCCTATCACTCAGAAACAAATAATGGGGATTGGGTGCAATTGAAAAAGGGTTATCGCTGAGTCCGTAAAAGGCCTTGTACATACCACCAATCATCCTAATTTAAAAATAACGCCCCACGTTAAAGCGTCCCAATGTTATTGTCAAAATATCTGCAACATCAATGTGACAGATAAGTGCGCAAATATCTCGCGACGACTTTATCCATCATCTTAATGAGCGTGATAAGCTATGTTCATGACACATTAGCCGAATCTTGCCTGTGAAAATATATCTCGTCGGCGGTGCTGTACGTGACAGCCTGCTCAATCTTCCCATTAAAGATAAAGATTACCTCGTCGTTGGAGCAACACCAGAACAAATGTTGCAACAGGGTTACCGCCAAGTGGGTAAAGATTTCCCCGTATTTCTACATCCCAAAAATCAACAAGAATATGCTTTAGCCCGAACCGAACGAAAAATTGGTCTGGGTTATGGTGGTTTTAGCTGCCACGCCAGCCCTGATGTTACTTTAGAACAAGATTTGTTGCGCCGAGATCTAACCATCAATGCGATCGCCCAAGATGAAAAGGGCAACTTATATGATCCTTTTAATGGTATTGAGGATATTAACGCGCGCCTGTTACGCCATGTGTCGGATGCTTTCGTTGAAGATCCACTGCGAGTGTTACGCGTCGCCCGCTTTGCCGCAAGGTTTCATGCCTTAGGATTTCAAATTGCCGCAGAAACCCTGGCACTGATGCGTCAAATTAGCGCAAGCGATGAGCTTAACGCGTTAACGGCGGAGCGAGTTTGGCAAGAAGTTGATAAAAGTTTAGGCGGACCTCACCCAGAGGTCTTTTTTGAGGTACTTCACCAATGTGGCGCACTCGAAGTCCTATTCCCTGAAATTCACGCCTTATTTGGCATACCTCAACCTGAAAAATGGCATCCTGAAATAGATACTGGCGTGCATACCTTAATGGTGCTCGCTCAAGCCGCACTGCTGACTGAGGATAAAAGCGTTCGGTTTGCCGCCCTAGTACATGATTTGGGCAAAGCACTGAGTCCAAAAGAGCATTTACCAAAGCATCACGGCCACGGCCAGAAAGGCTTGCCACTCATAAAAGCCCTCTGTACACGTTTACGAGTACCGAATGAGGCACGCGATCTGGCGTTGCTCGTCAGCGACCAACATCAGAACGTCCATCAGGCATTCGAGCTCAGAGCCGAAACTATCGTTAAAATATTCGATAAAGCTGACTTTTGGCGTAAACCAGAGCGCTTAACGCAACTTATATTAGCTTGCACCGCAGATATGCGTGGCCGCACAGGATTTGAAAACATCCCATATCCTCAGGGAGAGTATTTAACTCAGTGCTTCACTGTCGCCAATAATGTCGATATTGCCGCCATCATTGCCACTGGTTTCCAAGGCGCAGAGATAAAACAAGCCTTAAATTTACATCGAGTTGAAGCCGTCAGTCAGTTTAAACAAAAAATGCAAACAAAACTGCCGATGGACAACCAGTAATTTGTAAAGGATTTGTAAGTCGTGCATCACTGCATGGTGAATAATACCCCTTTTTACGATTAGAAATGTCGATATCACATAGAAAAAAAGCTTTTAAAAAAAATTTATATGCCTATAGTGGTTAAACACATTAATATTCGTAGCAAATTAAAATAGCTATGTCATAATTAGGCAGTTTCGCTTACAAAGTAACGAAACATTCAAATCCAACCTATTTTAAGGGATTTTTTACAATGAACAAAAAAGTACTGATGATTGCTGGTTTAGCAATGACTGCCCTACTAGGTGGTTGCGCGAACACTACTGCTCTGGAAGAAAGCGTTGCAACTCTGGGCAACAAAGTTGATCAATTGTCAGCTGATGTTGGTTCTCTGAAATCAGAGCAAAGCAAACTGTCTGCAGACGTTAAAGATGCAAAAGCAGCATCTATGGACGCACAAGCAGAAGCTAAACGCGCAAACGACCGTTTAGACAACGTTGCTTCTCGTTACAAGAAGTAATGAAAGGTAATTTAGCTTACTATTTAGTAAGTTAAGACAAAAGGCTTAAGAAAGATGAAAGCGATAAGCACATCAATCTAAGCCTTTTTTTATGCCTGCAACTTAAGATTGCCATGCAAAGAATAGCGAATGCGGCAATACAAAATCGCTAAATTGATTTTAAACTTCCAAAGGCATGTTAAAGGCGATTCGCCTACCTCCCCCTAAAAGTTAGCCTTGGCATACTTCTGTATAAACGAGTGCTATTCCTCTTTTAAATAAAGTCGCGTTATTAATCTAACCTTCTCGTTTGCGTTTTTAAGCATCCATAACAATCAGCCTCCTTTATCATAAAAAATGTATTTATGGAAAGTGAAAGCTATTAATTTAAAGCACAGCTATAGATAAAAAAATCGAGGCTACATGGGAAACAAAGGCAATAAGAAGGTTGTATTTGTCACTGAATAAATAGGCCTAAAGTTAAAAACAATAACACCTTCAGCCTATCCAACATAAAAATAACATAAAAACATCAAACAGAATCATAGACTTGAGTAATATAGCCTTTTAAAACATCAAAAAACCATCTAACTAAGCCTATGAATTGTCTTAAAATTAACCGCATTGACTGCAAGTTTTAACCTATAGCGATTCACTCACCCGTTTATGTGCCAAGACTAATACATAGTCAATTTCTAGTAACTCAAAATGATTAGCTTGAATATCGTGTTTCATCTTGTCAGTTGCACGCCACGCATAGGGTGCCATATCCAATAACGTTAATGCCTGTTCACCTGTAACTGATAAAGTAAAGCGCAGTGACTGAGTTTCTTTTACCAATAATGCTGAGGGTAAATTCACTTGGAAAGGTTTTTCAGCCAAGTCGGAATAAATATATTCTCTGAGTTGCCATAGATGTCGTGGCCCAGGCATAACCAGTAACATGGTCCCATCATCTTTCAATACCCTGACAGACTCTTTTCCCTTTAACGGCCTATCAATAACAGTAATAAAATCCACACAATTATCGGCAAAGGGTAATTTTTTAGAAGAGCTTAAACACAAGATCCCAGGAGTCTGCGCTTTTGCTGCAGCAAAAATAGCATTTTCTGCGTCCGCTACACCCACGTACTGGACGTTTCGCGGATTTTCGACCTCTGCCAACTTGGAAGCCAAAGCACGCAAATAGAAGCCCTCAGCGCATTCATAATCCAATAAACAAGCGTCAGGCTTGATAGAGCCGGTGATTATCTCAGCCAATTTATCGATTAAAGGCGAAAAGATGCCTGATTCGAGAAGAAAACGCTTAGCCCTAACTTGCTCGCGCGAATCCCCTGTCGGCTTTTGGCGTTGTGGTTTAGTGAAAACCCAATAACCTTGCTCATTTCGATCAAAATGATGCTTATTTGCACAATAAAAACCTTGGGAGGCTTTGTGTTGTTTTAACGCAAGTCCGCAGGTTGGACACTGATATTCGAGACCCATATAAAGCTCCAAAAATAAGTTAAGCTTCAGAAAAAAGAGGAAGCTCCAAAAACAAAAATCGGGTACTTGACCCGATTCTATTATTCATAATTTCACTATGATGACTAAACTGGAATGACTACAAAAAAATAAATCCACACAACACAGCACCCAGTGCCAAACGGTAAATAACAAACGGGGTCATTCCCATGCGGCTGATGATTTTCAAGAAATAATGAATACATGCATAAGCTGCAACAAAGGAAATCAAAGTGCCTAAGATCAATGCTTGATAATCAATTGGCAGCGCGCTTTCCGCCAAATCTTTACCCACTAAAATTGCCGCGCCTAAGCTCACAGGCACTGACATTAAGAATGAAAAGCGAGCCGCAGCATCTCGACTCAAACCTAGCATTAGCGCCGCGGTCATAGTGGCACCAGAACGTGAAGTTCCAGGGATTAAAGCAAGCGCCTGGGCGAAACCAATTAACAAGGCTTTGCGCCATCCAGTCTGATAGATTGTTAAATCGCGGCGCGACATCTTATCAGCCCACCACAGCAATAAACCAAAAACGACTGTCGTGACCGCGATAACCTCTGTATTACGTAGGTGAGTTGCAATAAAATCCTTAGCCATAAAACCAAAAAATACAGCGGGTAACGTCGCCAGAATAATCCACCATGCCAGCTTGCTGTCTTCGGATTGCTGACCTTTAAAAATGCTTGCAACCCAAGCATTAAACATAGTCCATAACTCGTGTCTAAAATAAATCACCACAGCAAATAACGACCCTGTATTCACCGCCACGTCGAATGACAAACCTTGATCTTCCCAGCCTAAAAGCTGAGCAGGCAGAATTAAGTGAGCAGAACTAGAAATAGGTAAAAACTCAGTTAGCCCTTGAATAAGCGCTAAAATAATGACCTGAAACGTATCCATGACAATCCTATCAATAAATTAAAACGTCAGCCCTTGGGGCCATTCAAACATCACAGGCCAAAGCCGCTGCGACTCTTTATCATACTCTTGCCACAAACTGGCATAGCTTTTATCAACCACAGGATGAATCAATTCCGGCGCTAACTCGGCTAATGGCCATAACACAAAGGCATTATTAACTATCTCTGCACGGGGGAGCGTAACGGGCGTTTCACATACCACATGGTCATAAAGCAGCAGGTCTAAATCTAAAGTTCTTGGGCTAAACTTCTTCGCCCCGACAAGCCGGCCGTGATTCTGCTCGATTTGCTTAAACTGCGCAACTACCGCAGCAATATTAAGGTCAGTTTCAGCACTAGCAACCATATTCAGAAAGTTAGTGCCACTAAAACCTACCGCTTCACTTTCATACATAGAAGATAGGCGCAGCGGCCCAAAACACGCTCGCAGTGATATTAATCCCGCTTGCAAATGCTGTTCAGGCTCGATATTACTACCTAGACTGATATAAATACGTGCCATGCAATGTCCAATTTATCTGAAGATAAACATGATTTCTTAATCAACAGTCGAGTTGATCAAACTCTTATCTAACGTGAACGCTCTATCTCAACGCCAACCGACGCTGCAGTGGCTACAGCCCCCGGCTTCATCACGACAACTTTCACCCAAGTCACGTTAAATTCTTGAAGTAAGCAATCCGCTACGCGCTCGGCAACCGTTTCGATTAACTCGATTGGATGCTCAGTAATAAGTTCTGTTAATCGATTGGAAACTGTCTCATAGCAAAGCGCATATTGATAATCGTCTGTCGCAGCGGCAAGTTTGTTATCCCACGCCATATCTAAATCTAGCAACAGACTCTGATGGATTGTCTTTTCCCACTCATAGACACCAATCACAGTATCGACGCGTAATTGCCGTATAAGTACTTTATCCATGCTTTCTCCAACTAACTTACTACTATGAGGTCTGATAAGCTAAAAGCGATCCTAGCTGTATAATCCGCAATCTTCTGACAGATAACTAATTTGCTTTCTACTCGAGCCAATCCACAGTAGGATAACGCCCTAAAAGGATTTGCTCATTCAGAAAATATCTCAACCTCAAATGGGCGAGTTATTCCACAAACCTATAGCGGGATTGACAACTGAGTCAGCTTTTTAAATTGTTGCGCGATAATACCTTAAGACGCGTAAGGAAACCAATGTGAGTCCATTAACACTGACACTTTTGATGATTTTGGCCGCCTATTTGGCAGGTTCAATCTCGAGTGCTGTGCTGGTTTGTAGAATGAGGGGTTTACCCGATCCAAGATTACAGGGTTCAGGTAATCCGGGAGCCACCAATGTACTGCGAATTGGCGGCGCGAGTTCGGCTGCCATGGTGTTGTTTTTCGACATGCTCAAAGGCGCCCTGCCATCTTATTTAGCCTATCTGATGGGCATAGATGCAGTCTCACTCGGACTTATCGCTATCGCCGCCTGCCTTGGGCATATTTATCCCGTGTTTTTTGGATTTAAGGGGGGGAAAGGTGTCGCAACAGCTTTTGGTGCTATGGCTCCCATTGGCGATGATTTAGCCATTTGCTTAATGGCATCTTGGATTGTTCTACTCTTAATTAGCCGCTACTCGTCCCTTGCAGCCATTCTGACGGCATTGCTTGCACCACTTTATACTTGGTGGTTAGACGACAGATTTACCATTCCCGTTGCCATGCTATCGACGCTTATCATTATTCGTCATAAAGACAATATCCAACGGCTACTTAAAGGTGAAGAGTCAAAAGTTTCACGTAAAAAAACGCCTAAAAAATCTTAATGTGACAACATTATCCCAATAAAAAACTGCGCTATAAGCGCAGTTTTTTGTCTCAACATAACCTATCAACATCAAAGGCGTTTTATGCCACCGGTGGCAAGGTATCTAACGGCCATCTTGGCTGACCTTTTACCGCCAAATCTTCGTGCTGCCCCGCCTTTAAACGCTGCAATCCTGCAAAGGCAATCATGGCGCCGTTATCGGTACAAAACTCACCACGGGGATAAAATACTTGTCCACCAAGCGAGCTCATCATTTCAGCCAAGGTTTCTCTTAAGCGCGTATTCGCACTCACGCCACCGGCGATCACTAAGCGGTTATAGCCAGTTTGCTTCAGTGCGCGGCGACATTTAATCGCTAGCGTATCAACCACGGCTTCTTCAAAGGCACGGGCAATATTGGCTCGAGTCTGTTCATCGTCAGGTTCGGCAGCAATGGTATTAGCGGTAAAGGTTTTTAGACCCGAAAAGCTAAAATCGAGTCCAGGTCTATCGGTCATAGGCCGCGGAAACTTATACCCTGCAGGTAAACCTTTAGCAGCAAGCTTTGCTAAACGCGGACCGCCGGGATAATCCAGCCCCATTAACTTAGCTGTTTTATCAAACGCTTCACCCGCAGCATCATCAACAGACTCGCCTAATACTTCATAGCGGCCAATTCCATCGACTTTAACCAACATAGAATGGCCACCAGAGACCAATAAGGCCACAAATGGGAACTCGGGCGCGTCATCTTCAAGCATAGGCGCCAGCAGGTGCCCTTCCATATGGTGAACACCGATTGCAGGCTTGTCCCAAGCAAACGCCAGTGACCGCCCCACACAAGCGCCAACAAGCAAAGCACCAATCAAACCAGGGCCCTTGGTATAGGCAATCCCATCGAGATCAGCCATTTCAGTATTTGCATCTTTCAGCGCTTGACGAATAAGCGGCACAATTTTGCGCACATGGTCACGCGACGCCAGTTCAGGCACCACACCACCATAGTCAGCATGCAGCTTAACCTGACTGTATAAAGTATGAGATAATAAGCCCAGTTCATCGTCATAGACGGCGATACCTGTCTCGTCACAGGATGTTTCAATACCTAAAACCCGCATGGTGTCTCATCAATTGCTAACTAAAGGGCGCCAATTCTACCTGCAAGCGCTCGATTACTCCAGTCGCGCAGGCCATATTGAGTCCACTATAGGACTGAGCTCAGTTTTAGGGCTTTACAAGCCTAGGTGTCTCGGTATAAAATTCCGCACCATTTTAAATAGACTTGGTTCGAGCAATTGAACCAGAACAACCTACACCTAAGGGGTGATGGCGTATGCCAATTATTAAAGTACGTGAAAACGAACCATTCGACGTAGCTCTGCGTCGTTTCAAGCGCTCTTGTGAAAAAGCTGGTATTTTAGCCGACGTGCGTGCTCGTGAATTCTACGAGAAGCCAACTACTGCACGTAAGCGCGCAAAAGCAGCTGCAGTTAAACGTTTAGCTAAGAAGCTTTCTCGCGAAAACGCACGTCGCGTACGTTTATATTAATCTCATATGAGCCTAATTGATCAGCTAAAAGACCATATGAAACAGGCCATGATCGCCAAAGAGAAGGCGCGCTTGAGCACTATTCGTATGGCATTAGCCGCCATCAAACAGATTGAAGTGGATACCCGCGAATCTCTGACTGATGAACAGGTTATAGCGGTCTTAACCAAAATGGTGAAACAACGTCGTGACTCGATTGCTCAATTTGAAGCAGCGGGTCGTAACGAGTTGGCCGACGTGGAAGCAGCAGAGATTCAAGTTATTGAAGCTTTCCTGCCTACCCCTCTTACAGAGGCGGAAATCGCGGCGCTCATCGATGCAACTATTGTAGAAGTAGGTGCATCCGCCATGGCGGATATGGGCAAAGTAATGGGAGCATTGAAATCTAAAGTGCAAGGACGTGCAGACATGGGCGCTATCGGCGCTATGATCCGTGCTAAATTGCAATAATTAGCGTTTCACTGTATGAACAAGCCGTGCCTATGCGCGGCTTGTTTGTTTAAATTCGCGCAAGGCGGGATTTTAAGCACTCAATGGCAATACCTCGTGATTTTATCAATGAGCTAATCGCTCGCACTGACATAGTCGAACTTATCGATCGTAAGGTGCCCTTGAAAAAGGCGGGTAAGAACTACTCGGCCTGTTGTCCTTTTCATAGCGAAAAATCACCTTCGTTTACCGTCAGCCGTGATAAACAGTTCTATCATTGCTTTGGCTGCGGTGCTCACGGCAACGCCATCGATTTTGTGATGGAGTATGACCGACTCGATTTTATTGATGCCATTGAAGATTTGGCGGGCCAGCTTGGATTAGAGGTTCCCAGAGAACAAGGCACAGGCAAGCGACATGATGACGGTTTAAGCCGTGACTTATATCAACTCATGGAAGAAGCGAGCCTTTACTTTCAAAACCAACTTAGACAACACCAAGATAAACAAAAAGTTATCGATTATCTTGCCTATCGCGGTTTATCCGATGATGTAGTAAAACATTTTGGTATTGGCTTTGCGCCAGACGGTTGGGATGGCTTATTGGGCCGCTATCGTCAGAATCAAGATGCGCAGGATAAGTTACTGACTGCGGGTATGTTAATTAGCAACGACAGTGGGAAACGTTACGACAGATTTCGTGACCGCCTCATGTTTCCTATCCGCGACAGGCGCGGACGAGTCATTGGTTTTGGTGGCAGAGTTTTAGGTGATGGCACACCCAAATACTTGAATTCTCCAGAAACGCCCATATTTCATAAGGGCAATGAGCTTTATGGTCTCTATGAACTAAAGCAGCGCTATCGCGATCCAGACAAAGTACTGATCGTTGAAGGCTATATGGATGTGGTGGCATTGGCGCAATTTGGCGTCGATTATGCTGTCGCATCATTAGGCACCTCGACCACAGCAGAGCAATTTCAGCTTTTGCTGCGCAGCGCTAAAGAAGTGATTTGCTGTTACGACGGCGACAGAGCAGGTACTGAAGCGGCATGGCGCGCCTTAGAAACGGCATTGCCATTATTAAAGCCGGGCGATCAAGTGCGATTTATGTTCCTGCCTCAGGCCGAAGATCCTGATTCTATGGTTCGTAAAATTGGTAAAGATGCATTTGAAACCTTAATGGACTCTGCCATTGCACTACCCGAGTTTCTATTTGACACGTTAGCGACAAAATACGGTACAGATAAAGGCAACTTAGCGAAACAAGCTTTTATCTTAATTGAAAAAATTCAAGACACTGTGCTGCAAAATTTACTGCTTGAGAACTTAGCTCACAAGTTAGGAATGAACAGCTCAGAAGATATGAAAAAGAAGCTAGGCTTTAGCGTGAAACAAGCTAAACCAATGGCAAGTAAAGGATTAAAAGGACGCGGTACACCATTGCGACTCGCCATCGCACTGTTAGTACAACATCCTAAACTGGGTATGGGTTTACCCCCACAACCCGCACTCGCCCACTTGCAGATGCCAGGCATAGAATTGCTGCCACTGTTATTGGAGATGACTCGAGAGCAAACGTTAAACAGCGCACAACTACTTGAACAATTCCGAGAGCACCCCTACAGCGGCACTCTCCATAAATTGGCCCAATGGGACCATCAAGTGGCGGATGAAAACTTGCTCGAAAAGTTTAAACAAACCCTGGTTTGGTTGAACAATCAATATATTGAACAACGATATCAGGAATTGAGTCTAAAACAGACTCATACAAAAGAAGAGAAGATACAGCTCTCGAAGCTGATCTCAGTCATGAAAGGGTTAAACTGAGGCAAAAATGTCCTCATTCGCTGCCCCAGTGACTAGCACAGATATGTGCACACGGCTATAATTGACGATTTGCGCGGCACTTGGCTTATGCTAAGTGTCCGTCGTTGTAACAGTTTCCCAACTTGGATGATATCTATGGATCATACTCCGCAGTCGCAACTTAAGCTGTTGCTTGCCAAAGGTAAAGAGCAAGGTTACTTAACCTATGCAGAAGTGAACGATCACTTACCTGCAGACATGGTCGATTCTGACCAGATCGAAGATATTATCCAGATGATAAATGACATGGGTATCCGGGTGTTCGAAGAAGCCCCCGATGCCGATGACATGATGATGTCGGAAGACAACACAGACGAAGATGCAGCAGAAGAAGCCGCCGCAGCACTGGCAACAGTAGAAAGCGAACTTGGCCGCACAACCGATCCCGTACGCATGTACATGCGTGAAATGGGTACCGTTGAGCTTCTGACCCGCGAAGGCGAAATTGTTATCGCCAAACGCATCGAAGAAGGCATCAACACAGTTCAAAGTTCAGTCGCCGAATACCCACAAGCGATCGCTATGATCCTTGAGCAATTCGACCAATTTGAAGCCGACGAACTGCGCTTATCTGATATTATCTCTGGATTTGTAAACCCGGACGAAGATGACGTCGCCCCGACCGCCACTCACATCGGCTCAGAATTATCTGAAGAAGAGCTGGACGATGAAGATGACGAAGAAGATGACGATGACAGCGAAGATGAAGAAGAAGGCAACAAAGGGCCTGATCCTGAAGAAGCTCGTGAAAGATTCGGTCAACTCAGAGCCGCTTACGAAAGCGCACTGAAAATTATCGAAGCTAAGGGCCGTGAACACCCTGAATCGGTAAAAGCCCTCTTCGAAATCGGCGAAATCTTCAAAGAATTCCGCTTAGTGCCTAAGCAGTTTGACCGTTTAGTCAAAAGCATGCGCACTATGATGGACCGCGTGCGTGTTCAAGAACGTTTAGTATTAAAACTGTGCGTTGAACAAGCCAAAATGCCGAAGAAAAACTTCGTCAAATTCTTCACTGGCAACGAAACCAACCTCGATTGGTTCAACACTGAGAAAGCCTCAACGAAACCTTATGCCGAAGGCCTAAGAATGGTTGAAGATGACGTCATTCGTTGTCGTACCAAGCTTGCAGCAGTTGAAGAAGAAACCGGCTTAGCAATTTCTGCTATAAAAGACATCAACCGTCGTATGTCAATCGGTGAAGCCAAAGCTCGCCGTGCGAAGAAAGAAATGGTTGAAGCCAACTTACGTCTGGTAATTTCTATCGCGAAGAAATACACCAACCGTGGTCTGCAATTCTTGGACTTAATCCAAGAAGGTAACATTGGCTTAATGAAAGCCGTGGATAAATTCGAATACCGTCGTGGTTACAAATTTTCGACCTATGCAACTTGGTGGATCCGTCAGGCGATTACCCGTTCTATCGCCGACCAAGCGCGCACGATTCGTATTCCAGTACACATGATCGAAACGATCAACAAGCTGAACCGTATCTCTCGCCAAATGCTACAGGAAATGGGCCGCGAGCCTTCACCTGAAGAACTGGCTGAGCGTATGATGATGCCGGAAGATAAGATCCGTAAGGTACTGAAAATAGCTAAAGAACCTATCTCCATGGAAACCCCAATCGGTGACGATGAAGATTCGCATTTAGGTGATTTTATCGAGGATACAACCCTCGAATTACCACTGGATTCTGCGACCAGCGAAAGCTTGAAAAACGCCACTCACGAAGTGTTAGCAGGTCTAACCGCCCGTGAAGCGAAAGTACTGCGTATGCGTTTTGGTATCGATATGAACACTGACCACACACTTGAAGAAGTGGGTAAACAGTTCGACGTGACCCGTGAACGTATTCGTCAGATTGAAGCTAAGGCACTGCGCAAACTGCGTCACCCTTCACGCTCAGAAATCTTAAAATCGTTCCTAGATGAATAGGCTGTTACAAGCCTAAAGTCAGCTAAGATGGATTAAAGCCCTGCCCATGCAGGGCTTTTTATTGTCTTTATCACCTCAATTTATGCACAAGCACAACATCGAAGCCTTAAATTTAGGCGACAATAGCATTTAAGTTGATTAACAGATAACCAATTGAATCAGTTGCGTGAATTTCCAGCCAAAACACGGGTGACAAGCGTAAGTAAGCTTAGTATACTTCCTCCCGCTTCAGGTAATGACGATTACCTTAAGTCGGCCCCTTAGCTCAGTTGGTTAGAGCACACGACTCATAATCGTTAGGTCCACGGTTCAAGTCCGTGAGGGGCCACCACCCGATTCAACGAAAAAGCCCATTGATTCAATGGGCTTTTTTGTATCTAAAAAACTGTTCTCCGCTAGTTATCACACAATATCCGTGTATTTACACATTCCCCTCGCTGAACTGTTTTAAATTTTTAGCCTATTCGATGTTATTTAAATATCCATAAAAATAGGCTCTTTGATAAGTGTTAAGCAGCAACACAATCAAAGAGCCTATTTAAAATCAATGAGCTAATTCCACAAATATCTGAGTGCTAGGTTTTTAACTTGCCTAACTGCTCATGTTGCTGCTTCACTAAGTTTGCTAAAACTACACTGCTTTGCTGTGCTTCACCCGCAAGACGCGCAAGTTCAGAAGCCGAATCAGAAATGCCTGTAATATTGCGATTAACCTCTTCAGTCACCGCGCTCTGCTCTTCTGCTGCTGCCGCGATATGGGTCACTTGGCCAGAAATTTCTTCAATCTGACTCACCATAGAGTTCAATGAGTTCAGCGCTTGCTCAGTTTGAGATACGGCCATTTGTGCCCGTTCCGCGCCTTTATCTATGATGCCAGAAGCACTTTGAACTTCTTTTTGCAGTGCATCGATAAGAGTACTAATATCATTCGTCGAGCTTTGAGTCTTAGATGCCAGCGCACGAACTTCGTCAGCCACCACAGCAAAACCCCGTCCTTGTTCACCCGCCCTCGCCGCCTCAATCGCCGCATTTAATGCCAGCAGGTTTGTTTGTGCGGCAATGGAGCTGATCACCTCAAGAATACGACTAATATTCATACTGCTGTCTGCGACTTTACTCACGGCCAGCTTAGCTTCCATTGACTCTTTAGACATAGTCGCCACAAAGCCCATCGCCTTAGTCAGACTTTCTTCACTGTGACGAATGTTGCGTGACATAGCTTCTGTTTCTGCAGCGGTTTGCTCAGACGCCTTAGCAACCTCAAGTGCGGTGGCACTCATTTGGTTTACGGCCGTTACCACACTCTCAATTTCACCATATTGACGATTGACACTATCACGCGTGAGCTGGGCAATTTTCGCTGAAGCTTGGCTTTCTTCCTGAGAACGACTCGCGAGGGTTTTAAGCTCGGCAATCAGGTTTTTCAGTTTATAAATAAAGGAGTTGAAACCTTTTGCTAACGCAATCAACTCTGCATGGGAGTCCACTTCTATCGATTGCGTTAAATCGCCATCAGCGCTTGCCAAGTGTTCTACACGGCCTTGGATCATCTTTAAGGGTGAAATAATGCTACGGATCACTAGGCTAATCGTAATCACAGCAGCAATCGACACGACAACACCGACCATGAGCAACAAACTTCCCAAGGAAGTTGCCATTTCATCCATGTCATTATTTAACACAATCGAACTCTTGTACGCCTGCGCAGTCGGCACTTGGATCACTAAGGACCACTCGGCATTCGCTAAAGGGATCTTTATTGGGTAGGCTACAATAATTTCATCATCGTTAACCATGTAACCAGAGTTCTTGTGTAACGAGATAATTTGTGAGGCAATAGCTGGATTTATTGACTCAGCTAAAGGACGAGCCTTTTTACTGTAATGACTTGCTGCAACCACTAAACCGCGGGTACTCAATAAAGTTACTTTCGCTTGCCCATCGTAGAGGCTCTTAGATAACTTATCGATAAGGGTTTGAAAAACGGGTAAGTTTAAATCAACACCGACCACACCGATAAACTGTTTACGCTTAAGCACAGGAACAGTTAGCGAGGTCATTAATGCTTTATTACCGGGAGTGATTTCGTATAAATACGGCTCCATTAGACAGGGCTTTAAGGTTTCTTTACCGCATAAATACCATTCTGCATCACGGATCCCAAATTCATTTAGGCTAGTAAGGTATTTTTCTGACGAATCTTCAACCTGTTGATGTGCAACAGTGCCATTGTCATCACGGGTATAGTAAACCTCTAGGGCACCTGATGTCGTGACACTGTGGCTGGAATTAATATTCAGAAACTCAGTATCGAGCCCATCATAACCATTAGGTTCAAACTGGGCATACATGGAGGAAACTTGCGCATTCTTCTTAAGCACAGCCGCCACAGTGAGTTCTAAACGATCACGCTTTAAGGGAAGTTCTTCTGCCGTACTCTCCACCATACCGGCAAAAGAGTAAGGAATACGATAGGCTTCGTTAATAAATCCAGCGACCATTTCGCCATATTCACCGGCGCGGGCTTCGAGTTTATCCCGCGTTTCAGTTTGTAGGGTATTTTGAACTTGATCCGATAATTGCGCGTTTTGAGCCGACAGTGTCCACCATAAACTGATAGATAAAATAGCCACTATCGATAAAAATAATGCTGATGTAATCCACAACAACTTAGTACTGATGGACAAATGCTTCATCTAGTAAACTCCCAAGAGAACGACAATAGCGTAATTATTTTGATCTACTTTATTTTTATACTTTCTATACAGCATTAAAAATAGCACTTAGGGTAAGAATTACCAGTACTTAAGATAAAGAGTTGTCAATGAAATGTAAAACTTTTGAATGACTAAATCAAAAAAAGGCCAAATTCAAATAAATGAATTCAGCCTTTAATATCAAACACTATTCTTGATTGAGTCTAGGATTAGCGTCCCCACAACCAAGCGGCGCCACGCACCCCCGATGAAGCACCATAATAATTTTTAACAACGGGTGTGTGGCACTCTCGGCCAACCACATAGAGCGGCAAAATTTTCGGTAATTCGGTATAAATAGCATCGATGTTAGACACGCCGCCGCCAAGGACGATAACATCAGGATCCATCATATTGATCACATGGGCCAATGAACGGGCTAAACGATCAATAAAGCGGTTAAATGCTTGAGTTGCCAGCGGATCTCCCGCTTGCATCATTTGGGCAATTTCAATACCGCTGTCAGCAACACCGCCCGCAGCGCGAAAGTCGCGAACAAAACCCGTTCCAGATATAAACGTTTCGATACAGTCTCTATTACCACAAAAACACGTCGTGGTATTAAATTCATCGGCTTTCATCCACGGTAAAAGATTATGACCCCACTCACCACCAATACCATTGCCACCATCATGTACTTGGCCTTTGATGGCGATACCAGCACCACATCCCGTTCCAATAATGGCACCAAATACAACTGACTTTCCTGCGGCAGCGCCATCTACCGCTTCTGATACGGCAAAACAGTTCGCATCATTAGCAATTTTTACTTTACGATTTAATCGAGTCCCCAGATCCACATCGAGTGGATGACCATTGATCCAAGTTGAATTAGCGTTTTTTACTAGGCCAGTAAAAGGAGAAACAACCCCAGGAATACCTATTCCGATAGTGGCGGTTTGCTGCAGGCTGTCTTCGACTTCAGTTACCAATGCAACCAAAGCATTGACTGTCGCAACATATTCTCTCGGTGTCGGGATGCGTTTACGAAAGACTTCGTTACCATCGCTATCTAATGCGACTACCTCGATTTTTGTGCCACCAAGATCGATACCAATTCGTAACATTCATATACTCCGTTTAAATATATTTAACGCAAAGCGGTGCATTAACAACCTGATGCATATCTGCAACTGTAGAGACGCTGCTAAGTAGAACTTTTCGTTTTAAAGTGATCTACATTAGAATTTCCAAGCGCACTATGCCTGCTGGACAAACAGCAATCAACCTCAATGTATTTAAATACACCATAGCGCATACCCGCACATGCCATTATCTGCTTATCCGATAGTACTGCGAATGTTCCTTGATTTATCCGCAGCAGAAAAACTTGGATAGAACTGTCCCCGCTTAAATCCACCTTAAAATTGATAAGGTCATTTGTAACAAAGTCTGTTTTTGCCTATGTCTGCCATTGGTTTGAATTGGTTATCGCCTTATACTTTTGAGCTCAAATATTAAAACAACAATGTTGGAAGCAAGCGATATGACTATTGGGACTGCTCCGGTAAGTAAAACACATTCATTTATGACTGTGTCTCTTATCGAATTATGGGAACGCTTTGGTTATTACGGCATGCAAGCGCTGATTGTGTACTTTATGGTGCAGCGCCTTGGCTTTGATGACTCACGTGCAAACTTAGTATGGAGTGCCTGTGCGGCACTTATTTATGTATCACCGGCGATTGGTGGCTGGGTTGGGGATAAAATCCTCGGCACCAAACGCACTATGCTGCTCGGTGCGGGGATCCTCTCTCTGGGTTATGCGCTAATGGCCGTACCCACTGAAAATACGTGGTTTATGTTTTCAGCGCTCGGCGTGATTGTGGTCGGTAACGGCCTATTCAAGCCGAATGCGGGTAACTTAGTCCGTAAGATTTACGAAGGTGACGACTCTAAAATCGACAGTGCTTTTACCATCTATTACATGGCGGTAAACGTGGGATCGACCTTCTCTATGTTACTCACGCCTTGGATTAAAGATTACGTTAACGCCCAGTATGGTAACGAATTTGGCTGGCACGCAGCCTTTGCCGTGTGCTGTGTCGGTATATTGGTGGGGTTAGGTAACTATGCACTCATGCGTAAGAGTCTAGTCCATTACGGTTCTGAGCCAGATACTCGCCCAGTGAACAAGAAAAACCTCGCGATTGTATTGGGTCTATCCGCATTGTCGGTTGTCGCTTCAGCCATTATTCTTGAATACGAAGCTGTTGCGCGCGTCTTCGTTTATGCAGCAGGCGTAGCCGTATTGGCAATCTTCTTCCACTTGATCCGCACCAGCGAAACCAGTGAAAGAGCTGGACTGATTGCAGCGCTGATCCTTACCGTGCAAACCGTGTTCTTCTTTATTTTCTATCAACAAATGTCAACGTCACTCGCGCTGTTTGCCCTGCGTAACGTGGATTGGGATTTTCAAGTTTTTGGTACCCACTTGTGGACTTGGTCACCTGCCCAGTTCCAAGCATTAAATCCATTATGGATTATGGTATTAAGTCCAGTACTCGCATGGAGCTATTCGTGGGCTGGACGCAATGATAAAGACTTTTCTATCGCGGCGAAGTTTGCCCTCGGTTTTGCCGTTGTGGCAATTGGCTTCTTTATCTATGGCTTTGCGGGCCAATTTGCAGTCAATGGTAAAACCTCTTCATGGATCATGATCTGGGGCTATGCCTCTTACTCTTTAGGGGAATTGCTGGTGAGTGGTCTTGGACTTGCCATGATTGCTCGCTACGTACCTGCACGCATGGGCGGCTTTATGATGGGTGCCTATTTCGTCGCCTCAGGTATTTCACAGTATCTGGGCGGTGTGGTTGCTAACTTCGCCAGTGTCCCCAAGGATTTAGTCGACCCACTGCAAACCTTACCCGTATACACAAGTCTGTTTAATAAACTAGGTATAGCCGCTGTGGTCTGTACCTTTATCGCACTTGCGGTATTACCTCTGATGCGTCGCCTGACTGAGACTCACCATTCACATAACAATGCTGCTGATCATGATATTAATGAAAGTGCTGCAGCATCGCTACGGGATGTGAAAGCCGAGCAGTAATGCTCGACTGACAATAGCGATTTTTCTATTGCATAACATTAACTGCCGATAGCCCTGCTATCGGCAGTTTTTTTATCACTTCACTTAGTTATACCCTTGTGTTGCAACTCATAACCAAATGAGCTGTAGCAAACCTCACCCAATCCCGCAGTGACAGGCCTAGCGCTGAGTTGCTGAGAATAAGATCTTCAGTTCCACATTATCGCCCCTCACGCTGGGATGACTTCACCGCCTCGATTTGTTACAAAGCAAGTATGGACTCGGACGCACCCGGTTTAATAGTGCTGCTCAAGTACAAATTCAAATTGACATGATTAATGAAATAACGAAGGGGAAAAGAGTCAGTCGTTCAAGCTTGAGAAGCGCGGCACTTAGCCCCATATCAATAACTCTGAATACCTTTTATTCATCAAGACTGAGCCGTTAACGCTTTGTCTTAGCAATGCAACGAACAATACGCCTAACACAGTTAGCGCCTCTTGTTGTAGCTAGCAAAAACGGCAGTCACTTGGAGACCCTATGTCACAACAGACATCAATATTAGCCGATATTCCCTTCTCGCTATTGGAACTCGCGCCCATGCGCCAAGGCTCAACCGTGGGTGAAACACTGCACAGCAGTTTGCAGTATGCCAAGGAAGCCGACAGACTCGGCTTTAATCGTTTTTGGTTTGCCGAACACCATAATATGCCCGGCATCGCCAGCGCGGCGACCTCAGTATTAATTGGTTATATTGCTGGCAATACGCAGCGTATTCGCGTCGGCGCAGGTGGCATTATGCTGCCAAACCATGCGCCGTTAGTAGTTGCCGAACAGTTCGGTACCCTTGAAAGTCTCTATCCTGGTCGTATCGATTTAGGACTGGGACGCGCACCCGGCAGCGATCAAGTTACCAGCCGAGCACTGAACCGTGATACCAGTCGCGCCGAACAATTCCCTGAAGAAGTCAGTGAATTACAAACCTTACTCGGCCCTTACAATGGTCGCCATGCGGTGCGAGCGATTCCTGGAGAAGGCACTAATGTGCCGATTTGGTTATTGGGCTCGAGTCTCTTTAGCGCACAGTTAGCGGCGCAGCGCGGTTTGCCCTATGTGTTTGCGGGCCACTTTGCACCACGTTTTCTCTACGATGCGATTGAAATCTATCGCCGCGACTTTAAACCTTCTCAAGTGCTTGATAAACCCTATGTGATGCTCGGCTTGCCGTTAGTTGCCGCCGACACTGATGAAGAGGCGCAATTTCTGGGCACAACCTCGAAACAGCGCGTGCTGGCACTTATCCGTGGTCACGAGTTATGGCTAAAGCCACCGGTTGATACTATGGATGGCTTATGGAGTGCGCAAGAAGAAACCTATGTCGATAATTTCTTAGGTTTATCAGTTACTGGTGGCCCAGCGACGATTAAGCATCGCTTGGAAATGATCGTAAAAGAACTCGGCGTGAATGAGTTTATTTTTACCAACGACTTGTATGACCTTGATAAACGCAAAAAAGCGCTGCAGATCCTAATGGAGATTAAAAAATAGCGATTCATTTAACTGATGAGTGCTGAAAGTCACTGGCAGTAAAAACAGCCAATTCCAAAACAATCGCCCCAATAAAAATCCCGCCGAAGCGGGATTTTTATTGGGCAAAACTGTCATCTAAATCATTGTTATATCAAAGCGATATTAGCTTTTCAGTACGGCATTAAAGCTGGCGCTAAGAATACCAAGGCCTGCATCAATTTGTGCATCCGGCGCCGTTAATGGCACCAAAATACGCAGCACATTACCGTAGGTACCGCAGGATAATAAAATCAATCCTCGGTCACGGGCATCGCTCAACACTTGCGCGCAATAGTGCGGCGCAGGTTTACCTTCTTCCATCAATTCAATGGCGATCATAGCGCCTAAACCACGCACATCAGCGATTTGCGCATGTTCGACCTGCATTACATTCAGGGCAGACTTAATGCGCTCACCAATAGCATTGGCCCTTTCTAGCAACTTTTCTTCTTCAAACACTTCAATGACAGCAAGCGCAGCGGCGCACGCTAACGGATTACCACCATAAGTACCGCCAAGACCACCGGGACCCACTGCATCCATGACTTGGGCGCGGCCTGTAATACCTGAGAGTGGAAAACCACCCGCAATAGATTTGGCAAAAGTGGTGATATCCGCACTCACGCCCATTTGCTCCATAGCGAAGAAAGTGCCAGTACGGCCCGCGCCTGTTTGCACTTCATCGGCGATCAGCATAATGCCTTCACGGTCGCATAGTGCGCGTAAACGTTGCATAAAGGCGGGCGATGCGGCGTAAAAACCGCCCTCGCCCTGCACTGGCTCTAAAATAATGGCGGCGATATCACTCGGCTCGGCATCATTTTTAAAGATACGTTCAATCGAGGCCATAGCATCGTCATCGGACACGCCATGCATTTCGCACGGGAACTCAGCGCGGAACACATTCGCCGATATCAGCCCCATACCTTTACTGTAAGGCGCGACTTTTCCGGTCAATGCCAAAGCCGCAATAGTGCGACCATGGTAGCCCGAGGTAAACGCAATCACGCCAGCACGTTTGGTATAGGCACGCGCCACTTTAACTGCGTTTTCAACCGCTTCTGAACCACTAGTGAATAGTGCCGTCTTCTTGGCAAAATCCCCAGGAACCAGTTGATTGAGCTTTTCACATACTTGGATATAGCTCTCGTAGCCGAGCACCATAAAACAGGTATGGGAGAAATTATCCAGCTGAGCTGCAACCGCCGCCTTAACCTTAGGATGAAGGTGACCCGTATTGAGCACGGCAATGCCACCCGCAAAATCGATAAACTCGCGACCTTCAACATCCCACACAGTCGCATTTTCGGCGCGGGCGGTAAAAATAGGGTGAATTTGCCCGACACCACCCGCAACTGCGGCTTGGCGACGTGCCATCAATGAATCATTGGTTGTTGTCATTTAGTCTTCCTCACTCGCCAAATCGGGCCGTATTAAACGGACATACAGATATATTTAATTTCTAGATATTCTTCGATACCGAACTTAGAGCCTTCACGGCCAAGCCCTGAAGATTTCATCCCACCAAAGGGCGCGACTTCCGTCGAAATCAAGCCAGTGTTGACCCCAACCATGCCATATTCCAAGGCTTCGGCGACTTTCCACACCAATGAAATATCGCGGCCATAGAAATAGGCGGCGAGGCCAAATTCAGTATCATTAGCTTGTTTGATCACATCGTCGACATCGCTGAATTTAAACAGCGGCGCGAGTGGACCAAAGGTTTCTTCACGGGCAACAAGCATGCTTTTATCGACATTGGTGAGCACGGTTGGCTCGAAGAAATTACCGCCAAGATCGTGGACTTTGCCGCCTGCGAGCACAGAGGCGCCTTTGGCGATGGCATCGATAAGGTGACTTTGTACTTTCTCGACTGCGGCAGCATTGATCAACGGGCCAGTAGTCACACCTTCCTTGATGCCCTCTCCAACCTTAAGCTTGCCCACAGCAGTGCTGAGTTTTAAGGCGAATTCATCGTATACGCCGTCTTGCACATAAATGCGGTTAGCGCAGACGCAGGTTTGGCCGGCATTACGATATTTAGCTATCATGGCGCCTTCGACAGCGGCATCGATATTGGCATCGTTAAATACGATAAATGGTGCATTGCCGCCAAGCTCTAGCGACAGTTTTTTTAAGGTAGGCGCACATTGCGCCATTAATTTAATACCGATATTGGTTGAGCCAGTGAAAGACAGCTTACGCACTATCGGGTTGCTGCACATTTCATTACCAATCTGCACCGCATCACCCGTTAACACACTAAATACGCCCGCAGGAATACCGGCACGCTTAGCAAGTTCAGCCATCGCTAATGCGGTAAAGGGTGTTTGGTGCGCAGGTTTTACCACCATAGTACAACCCGCAGCTAACGCTGGAGCGGCTTTGCGGGTGATCATCGCAGCAGGAAAATTCCACGGCGTAATCGCGGCGGTTACACCGACAGGCTGCTTAATTACCATCAAGCGCTTATCTACTTGATGCCCAGGAATGGTATCGCCATAAATACGTTTCGCTTCTTCGGCAAACCACTCGATAAACGAAGCGGCATAGGTTACTTCACCTTTCGCTTCTGCCAGCGGTTTACCCTGCTCAGTCGTCATGAGCAATGCTAAGTCATCACTGTTTTCATTGAGTAATTCAAACCAACGCCTTAACTTAGCGCCGCGCTCTTTGGCTGTGAGCGCTCGCCATGCAGGTAAAGCCGCTTCTGCCGCCTTAATCGCCATTTCAGTTTCAACTTGTCCCATATTAGGAACGTAGCCAATCACGGCATTCGTTGCGGGATTAACCACCTTTAGCATGTCACCAGAAACGGCATCACACCATTGACCATTAATAAAAGACTGTTGACGTAGCAAACTCGGATCATTTAATTGCACAAGGATTTCCTCGTATTGTGAAGCTACTTAGCTTCTTAAAAGTGATGATGTTAGAGACCTAGTTTGTCTCTTAACGTGTAATACCAAGCTCCGATAGCACTAAAAGGGACGCGAAGTGCGTGACCGCCGGGGAAAGGATAATGTGGCAATGCAGCGAAGGCATCGAAGCGCGTGGCTTGGCCGTTAAGCATTTCAGCAAGTAACTTGCCTGCCAGATGGGTATAAGTGACACCGTGACCACTACACCCCTGTGAATAATAGATGTTCTTACCAATACGACCGACCTGTGGCAGGCGCGACAGCGTCAGGAGGAAGTTACCCGTCCACGCATAATCGATCTTCACATCCTTTAATTGTGGGAAGGTTTTGAGCATGTTAGGAATAATGATCGATTTGATATCCGCCGGATCGCGGGCGCCATACACTACGCCGCCGCCGTAAATCATCCGCTTGTCACCAGACAGACGGAAATAATCGAGCAGATAGTTACAATCTTCGACGCAGTAATCCTGTGGTAATAAGCTCGCAGCCAGATCGGCGCTCAAAGGCTCTGTGGTAATCACTTGCGTGCCGCAGGGCATAGATTTCGCCTGCAGCTCAGGCATTAACTTACCTAAATAGGCGTTACCCGCCACCACCACAAACTTGGCTTTCACACTGCCCTGCGCCGTATGCACAACAGGGCTATCGCCCTCATCGACACTCAGCACTGCTGAGTCTTCATAAATCTTACCGCCGAGGGATTCGACCGCGCGCGCTTCGCCTAGGGCTAAATTAAGCGGGTGAATATGGCCACCGCTTTTATCGAGTAGACCACCGACATAACGCTCAGTATTTACCACACCGCGAATACCTTTAGCATCGAGAAGTTCGAGCTGATTAACATGACCGTGGCTTTCCCACAGTTGCTTTTGATGGCGCAGATGACCCATTTGTTTTTCGTTCATCGCGGCAAACACGCCGCCATCTTTTAGATCGCATTGAATATTATACTTAGCAATACGATCGCGGATGATTTGCCCGCCCTCAAAGGCCATTTGGCCAAAGAGTTTACCTTGTTCTTTACCGACTGTTTTTTCAATAGTATCAATGTCACGGCTATAACTATTAACGATTTGTCCGCCATTACGGCCCGAGGCGCCCCAGCCAATGCGAGCGGCCTCTAACACCACCACACTCATGCCCGATTCTAATAAATGCAGCGCGGCAGAAAGGCCTGTATAACCTGCGCCAATCACACAAACATCGGCTTCAATCGATTCCTCTAGGCGCGGACGTTCAACCTTATCGTTGGCCGATGCCGCATAATATGATCCAGCGTGAGCTATGGCAGACATGTTGTTCCCTTGAATTCTAATGTTCATTATTTTAAACAGCCATCACATCCTACACCTTCATAAAACGAAACACTAGCCAGAAAAGCGCAATAATTTACATTTTGTTTGATATATCAAACACGAGATTATTTTTAGCTCAGTGATTCAATTCTGGTGATCTTGAGTAACAGGACTAGCCTGCAAAGCAAAGCGGGTGATGGGAGCGGTGACAAATATCAAGGATGGCTTTGGCAATACCAAAGCCATCCCAAAATTAAGCTAACTAGTTCATTGGTGTACGGTCGCGTTTCTCTGCCCGCCTTGCCATATACCAAGAAAGGAAAGCGATGAGTGAAACACACAGTATGATCAGCGTCGCTAAGGCATTGATCTTAGGAGAAACTCCTAAACGTACCGAAGAGAACACCACCATAGGCAGGGTCGTTGCACCAGGACCAGAGGCAAAGCTTGCGATCACTAAATCGTCTAAGGACAAACTGAATGACAACAACCAACCCGCCACCAGCGCCGGCGAAATCATAGGCACAGTGATCAAGAAGAAAGTCTTGAGCGGTGTTGCCCCTAAGTCCATCGCCGCCTCTTCGATTGACATATCAAGCTCGCGCAATCTTGAAGACACCACCACAGCTACATAGGCAGCACAAAATGTTGAGTGTGCAATCCACACTGTCATCATGCCACGCTCTCTGGGCCAGCCCAACAAATCTGCCATGTGCACAAACAGTAAAAGCAAAGACAGACCAGTGATCACTTCAGGCATTACCAGCGGTGCAGTAATCATGTTCGACAGGGTCAGTTTTGCCCATGAACGCTTAAAGCGTGTCATCACAAAGGCTGCCATAGTGCCGATAATGACCGCCATAGTTGAGCTATAAAACGCTATCCGCAGGCTGGTCCATACTGCATCTAAAATCTGTTGGTCTTGAAATAACTCGCCATACCATTTAGGTGAAAATCCGCCCCATACCGTCACTAATTTAGAGTCGTTAAAGGAATAAATCACCAGCACTAACATAGGTGCATACAAGAAAAACAAGCCAAACCAAAGCATCACTGAAGAAAAGCTTAATTTTTTCATAGGTCTTTCTCCAAACTACGCGCCTGATAGCGATGGAATAAAGTGATCGGAATAATCAATAGACCCAACATCACAATCGCCAGTGACGAAGCCACAGGCCAGTCGCGGTTATTGAAAAACTCTTGCCATAACACTCGACCTATCATCAAGGAATCGGGACCACCGAGTAGCTCTGGGATCACAAACTCACCCACGGCAGGAATAAACACCAACATAGAACCAGCAATCACACCACTTTTTGACAGCGGGAAAGTAATTTTCCAGAAGGTATTCAAACGGCTTGAACCTAAGTCAGACGCAGCTTCAATCAAACTCATATCAAGTTTCACTAAGGTGGCGTACAAGGGCAGAATCATAAAGGGTAAATACGCATAGATGATGCCGATATACACGGCAATATTGGTATTGAGGATCTGTAACGGCTCAGAAATAATCCCCAACCACATCAGTGAATTATTGATGATCCCTGTGTTACTTAAGATCCCCATCCAAGCGTAAACACGGATTAAAAATGAGGTCCAAGAAGGT
>NZ_JBHFFD010000051.1:0-22726 GCF_043359565.1 Shewanella sp. S23-S33
GGACTGGCTGCGCGTCGATGAGTGAATGCCATGGCAAGCCTATATGAGTGGATACCAGCCAACGCAAGTGTCCCAACGATAGAAATAACTGGCCACTCAGTACAATTCACCTACATGTTTTGTCTTGAAATGAGTGGTGTTTAGTATGATATTTCATGATTCAGTTGCAGCGTCACTAAAGTAAAAAACAATGCAAATTAGCACAATAACTTTTCCACACAATAAAAAGCCCTTCTTATACAGTGATGTATAGCAGGGCTTTTTGATTGCAAGTTTGTATTCGTTGAGTGAAAGTACAAGCTTTACTCAGGGTTTATGACCTAGATCGAATAGGTCATCTCTTCTTTTCCACTTATCTCATTAACTCATCCCTTTACACTAAAATCGGCATCATGGGGATGCTAGTAGCCGATAGCTTCGCTACCCGAGTGGCGTGGATCAGACGCGCCAAAAATCCCTTGTTCGGTCACCATGATTGATTGCGTACTGCCCATAGCGGATTGTACTTTCACTTTGTGGCCTTTGGCTTCGAGCAGGGAAATGGTATCGCGATTAAAGCTGGACTCGACTCGCAATTCATCGGGTTGCCATTGATGATGAACCCGCGCCGCATTACTGGCTTCCGCGATATTTAATCCATGATCAATAACATTCATGATGATCTGCAGTGTGGTGGTGATAATGCGCGAACCACCTGGACTGCCAGTGACGAGGAAGGGTTTGCCATCCTTCATCACTATTGTTGGGCTCATTGAACTGAGTGGGCGCTTATTGCCTTCGACCGCATTGGCATCACCGCCAACTAAACCGTAGCCGTTTGGCACGCCGGGTTTGGCAGAGAAATCATCCATCTCGTTATTGAGCAGAATCCCTGTTCCCTTCGCCACTAAACCTGAGCCATAGCTGAAGTTTAAGGTGTAAGTATTTGAAACTGCGTTACCCCATTTATCGACTACCGAGAAGTGAGTGGTTTGATCGCTCTCATAGGGCGCGAGTTTGCCGGGCTTGATTTCAGCGCTCGGTGTTGCCTTATTCATTGCAATTTGGCTGGCGATTTTTTGGGCGTAGTCCTTACTGGTTAAGGCTTTGACTGGCACCTTATAAAAGTCGGGATCGCCTAAGTATTCGCTGCGATCGCTATAGGCGTACTTCATGGTTTCCGCCATCAGATGAATCGTCTGGGCGGTATTGTGGCCGAGTTTGTCTATCGGGAATTGCTGCAATACGTTGAGCATTTCGATGATGTGCACGCCGCCCGATGATGGCGGTGGCATAGACACAACCTCGTAACCGCGGTATTCACCGCGCACGGGTTCACGTTCCACAACCTTATAATTTTTAAGGTCGTCTAAGGTCATAATGCCGCCAGCATCTTTCACCGCATTGATGAGCTTAGTGGCGGTTTCACCTTCGTAGAATCCTTTGGTGCCTTTTTCTGCGATAAGACTTAACGAATGGGCAAGTTCAGGTTGTTTAAGAATATCATCCACTTGATAGTCACTGCCGTCGGCTTTGTAGAAGATAGCTGCCGTGGTTGGCCATTGGGTCATGCGGCGTTTTAGGCCTGCAAGGGATTGGGCAAGATCTGGGGTGATGCTGATGCCTTCCTGCGCCATTTTAATCGCGGGTGCCGTAACTTGGGCGAGAGTCATAGTGCCATATTTTTCAAGGGCTAAGCTCATGCCCATCACAGTACCTGGCACACCCACGGCAAGGCCGTGTTCGCGGCTTAGTTTTTCAACTGCGTCGCCATTTTCGTCGAGGAAAATGTTTTTCTTGGCTTTAGACGGTGCCATTTCACGGTAATCGATAGCGATGGTTTTGTTTTCTTTGGCAATATGCACCAGCATAAAACCACCGCCGCCGATATTGCCAGCACGGGGTAAGGTGACAGCCAAACTGAAGGCGACAGCCACGGCGGCGTCAACCGCATTGCCGCCTTGCTTTAGGATCTCAACGCCGGTGCGACTGGCGAGAGCTTCTTGGCTTGCGACCATGCCATGCTTAGCCCACACAGGTTGTGCGGTGGCCATCTGGCTGAAAATTGGCGATTCATCGGCAAGCAGACAGGGAGATGATAGTAGGGGAAGCGCCATCGCAATGGCGAGAATAAGAGGTCTAAAAGGTCTTGTTGGACGCATACTCAATCCTGAATTTATTTTAATTATGGCTATGCAATGTGCCGAGAATTAGGCTTAATTGCAACCTCGTATACTTGTTCACACCAGTAAAGGACGATAATTTACCCAATGAGACAGCTTATTTTGGCTTTTGCGAGCTCAATGTCGGATATTTCGGCCAGTGCGTGGAATGCCGCCATGGGTGAGGCGAATCCATTTTGCCGCCATGAGTTTCTGTTGGCACTTGAGCAAAGCCGCTCCGCCTGCACAGCAACCGGTTGGACGCCTCGACATTTATGCGTGTTCGATGCGGGTGACACATTAAATGATGTCGCCAGTAAGGATAAAAGCTTGTTGCCTTTGGCTGAAGGAGGGTTTATCAGTGTGCAAACGGCTAAGCACTTCAATCAGTTCCCACTTATTGCCGTCATGCCCTTGTACCAAAAATCCCACTCCTACGGTGAGTATGTGTTCGATTGGGCGTGGGCCGAAGCCTATGAGCGCCATGGGCTCGATTACTATCCCAAATGGGTGAATGCGATCCCTTTTACCCCAGTGCAAGGTCAACGGATGGGCATTCATCCCGCAGTAGAGCGCGCCGAGCAACTGCGCGTGGCGGCATTACTGCTGATGACATTGAATCGCCGACTAATATCAGCGCAGGATAATCTCGTACTTAAGGAAGCTATTCTTAATGAGCCAGAGCAGGGCGACAGCCCGATTTCTTCATGGCACAGCCTGTTTGTTACCCCAACACAAACGCCGTTATTTGAAAGTTTGCCCAATTCGCTGTTAAAACGCTTAGGCACTCAGTTCCATTGGCATAATCGCAGTTATCGGGATTTTAATGATTTTCTGGCGGGCTTTAGTTCCCGTAAGCGTAAAAATATCTTGAAGGAGCGGGCGCAGTTACAGCCTTTTAATCTTAAGTTTCAGTTTGTCGAAGGGGAGCAGATTACCGCTTCGCAATGGCAGACTTTTATCCAATGTTATCAATTAACTTACCTTAAACGCTCCGGTCATCGCGGCTATTTAACGCCAACCTTTTTTCAGCAGTTGGGGGCACAACTCGCTGCGCAAGTCCTACTCTTGGTGGTTGAAGATGCAAAGGGCGAGATGGTCGCTGGTGCCTTATATTTAAAAGGTGAGAATACCCGAGGGCAGAAATGCTTATATGGTCGTTATTGGGGGACGACGGTTGAGCTCGACGGTTTACATTTTGAGGCCTGTTATTACCAAGGTATTCAATATTGTATTGAACATGAGTTTCAAGTGTTTGATGCGGGCGCACAGGGGGAACATAAGGTGCTGCGTGGCTTTGAACCCGTAGCAATGTATTCCTACCATAACATCGCCCATTTGGGATTTAAGGCGGCGATTGCCGACTTTGTTGAGCAAGAAACACTGCAAATGCAGCAATATATGGCGCAGATGCAGGATGTGTTGCCCTACAAAAAAGCGCCTTCATAAAGACCGAGTTAACGGGACTTTATTGGGCTCATTTTAGGTAGAACGGGTTACATTTAAGCGGTTAGTTGAAATCGTTAGCTCATGGCTAACCAAACTCCTACGCCTATCATTAGGCTGCCTGCAATGCGGTTTAACCAGCGAATATTATCACCACGGCTCAAGAAGATGCGCAGGCTTTTGCCACCACTGGCGTAGGCGAGCATAGAGGTAAATTCGGTCACCATGATAATGCTCAGTAAGGCGAGGAGCTGCGGCGCGACGTCGCGCTCGGCATTGATAAAAGGGGGCAATAGCGACACCATAAATGCCCAACCTTTAGGATTGGCAATGGCGGTAATAAAGCCTTGAGAGATCAAGGTAAAATTGCTGGCTCTGGGGTTAGTGTCATCATCACTTAATATGGCCATCTTGCCGCGCGCGCGCCACATCTGTACGCCGATATAGCCTAAATAAATCCCGCCGATCCATTTAAAAATTTGAAAGACTTCGGGATAGTTGAGCATGATACTGGCTACGCCCATCACGGCGGCTGTCGCCACTAACGCCACCCCAACCAGTTCACCCAACATCATCCACAGGGTGCGGCGCACACCTATGCTCATGCCCAAGGTCATGGCGAGTGTCATGCACATGCCCGGCGTGATAGAAACAAAGAAAAAAGTCGGGATAAACACAGCGAGTAAGGCAAAATCAGGCATGGTTTGGTCATTCTTGGGTGAAGATGAGAAGGCCGATAGTGTAATGAAAACGGCGGATTTAGCCAATCTGCTTATTTTGAACTTGCTCTCTTTAAATGTAATCGGTTGTGTTGGCTGGTGATATTTCACGCAAAAAGCATACTGTGGTTATTATTAACAATATGCTCACTAACCCCATTGTGATTAATTCTGCAGTTGTTCGGTTAACAGTGATTAACCTCATAGTTAACAAGATAAGACATTGACTGTAGGTTCTACATCAGTATCGATCAAGTAGACACTATCGGCGCCCACCATATAATAATTGTATAGGTCTTGGTAAATATGTTCGCCTAATTCACCATAATAAGGACGGCGTGCATTTTTTACCGACTTCCATATTGGCCAAGGTAAAGAAAAATAATCGGCATTGGATTGATTCGTGATATTTAAATCTGAATCAATAGGGAATGGCGTATTGCTTTTATCATCATGTTGAATATCGCTAAGGTTATTACTTATGTTATCTAAGAAGGTTTGATAACTTGACTCATCAATTACTTGTATTCCTGATATCGTTGGGAAATACAATTCCATCGTGAATGTATCGTTATCAAGTTCCTGCCACAGTATGGTTAAAGATAAATGGTCTAATCTGCAACTCAGGTTCGGGTGTGGCTTTAGGTTTCTGTTCAAGGGAAACCAAGGTTGATAAGCCGCTTTAATCATAGCGAAACCTCGTTATATTATTGTGTTAAGAACATATCTTAGTCGTTTGGCTGTTACTTTTTTGCATTATTTTTGCTGAAAGTACCATAACCTAAAAATAACTGAGAAGCATGTTGAGATTATCCAATATTTTTTGAAACTCATATCAACCAAATGCGCCTTATCAATCATAATTTGATTGATATGCTAACCCACATTCTCAAATCAATGGTTAATGACTGTTCTAGGACAGTTCAAAAATGGGTTCAGCACATTATGAAATCGCCTTATTTCTCCTCTTTTAAAAATACTCTCTTGGTGACTGTCGCTTTGGCCGCCAGTATTAATTACGTTATGGCTGACGACAGTGCCTCTGCGTTTAGTCTCGAAAGTAATTTAGCTGATAATTCAAGGTTCCCTCCTGAGTATTATTGGAATCAATTTGGTTGTTCGGGCGAAAATATTGCGCCGCGTTTAACTTGGCAAAATGTACCTGCCGGTACCAAGAGCTTTGCTGTCACTTTATATGACAAAGATGCGCCTACTGGCAGTGGTTTTTGGCACCGTGTTGTGTATGACATTCCGGCACAGGTGTCGACTCTCGCAGGTGGTGTGAATGGCGGAGCGCTACCCAGTGGTGCCATTGAAGCTAATACCGATTTAGGTAAACCTGGATTCTTTGGACCTTGTCCACCAGAGGGACGTGAACACAGTTATGTATGGACAGTGCATGCTTTGGATGTGGCGCAGTTGCCGATAGACAAGGGATCAACACCCGCTTTGGTGGGATTCTATCTTTGGCAGCATAGATTAGGCGAAGCAAGTTTAACGCTTTTAGCTGGCCCACGTTAGGAGGAATGAAGATGACCATATTATCTACGCGCATTACATACCCAATGTTATCAAAGGCTTTTACTCTACTGGCAACCAGTTTGTTGTGTTCTCACTCATGGGCGACACAGACTGAGCCGCTGGCAAAAATGGAAGTCTTTGCCGAACTTGATGGGGCTGTGGGCGGTATTACTTTCACATCAGATGAACGATTGATTTTCAGTTATCACCCTTTCTATCAACCTAACATTAAGGTGGCAGAGCTTTTAGCGGATGGTAGTACTAAGCCATTTCCTAATTCGGATTGGCAGCAATGCCATGATCCGCAGGGCAAAGCGAAAGAACCTGACACTTGCCTTAATTGGGTGTTGGGGCTGCGAACCGACGATCAAGACAGAGTTTGGCTATTAGACTCTGGCCAGCAGGCGCCACGTATTGAGCCTAAATTAGTGGCATGGGATACCAAGAAAAATCAATTAGATCGCATTATTCATTTGCCCGCGCCAGTCTCTCTTCCTGAGTCACAACATAATGACTTTGTTATCTCATCTCGACATCAAGCGATTGTGATTGCTGATGAGGGGATTGGCACGGGTCCCATTGGTGAAAAGGCTGCGCTGCTGGTTGTGGACTTAAATACAGGGAAAAGTCGACGCCTATTACAGGGTGATAACAGTGTGATGCCAGACTTACAGCGGCCACTGATTATCGATAAGGACTCAAAAGGTAGAAAGCAGATTGAAGTCTATGTGGGTGCCGATGGCATTGCTTTAGATAAAACCCAAACATGGCTCTACTTTGCCCCGATGAATAAAGACAAAGTTTACCGTGTGCGGATGACAGATCTCATCAATCCTTCGTTAACGCCTGCGGCACTCTCTGCCAAAGTGGAGGCTTATGCCGATAAGCCCGACAACGGTGGCTTAAGTATTGATGAAGCGAATAATTTGTATCTAACAGAAGTGGGAGAGCGGGCCATTGGTGTGATCCCTGCAGATTCTCGCCAGTATCGCACTTATGTCCATGATGAACGTATGGTTTGGCCCGACGGTGTGAGTTATGGCAAGCAAGGTTACTTGTACTCTGGGGCTGCGCAATTACCGTTATCGGCACCATTAAATAATGGCAAAGCTGAAAACAGTCCACCTTATTATATTTTCCGTTTTAAGCCGTTGGCTGCGGGCGTTCGTGGTAATTAACCTTAACCATTAATCTTATAACCTTACGTCAAGTGCTTATCTGAACTGAATTTATTCACACGATTTTTGCGGATTAAAACGGTTTGGATTCGCACTTGGTTATACCGAGTCACTGAGTCACGACATCCAGAGGATGACAATATGAACATAATCGGATTGGATCACTTTACCATCAGAACCCCCAAACTGGTTGAAACGCTGCTGTTTTATCAAGTCATCCTTGGATTGAAATTAGGTTGGCGACCACAGTTTGGTTTTCCTGGACATTGGCTCTATGCCTCAAATAAGCCCATTTTGCATTTAGTGGAAGCGGGCGATCAGGCACTAGATGCCTACTTAGGGGAAAGCAGAAATATTTATGGCTCGGGACGTGTTGACCATTTGTCGTTTCGTGGCACGGATTTACACCAGATGCAGCAGCATTTATGCCAGCAGAGGATGATTTTTCAGGAACGAATTGTGCCTGAGATTGGTGAACATCAGTTGTTCCTTGAAGATCCGAATGGCATCAAAGTAGAGATGATATTCCCCTATGCAAAGGATAACGCCATCGTAGGGATTGTGATGGATAGGCTCACTATTTTAGACACCAAGGAGCCTGAACATGGCGGAGATTAATGTCTTCAGAAGGCAATTATTGCAAACGTTGGGATTGGGCAGTTTGGCATCATTGGCATTATTTCCTCGAGGTGCGATAGGTATGAATTCATTGAATAAGAGTACAAATATGGAGAGCTCACAGGGTAAGCCGATGATTCGCATGGGAGTGACGGACTTAAGTTTTCATCGAGTCACCGCCGCTGTGGTGGCCCATGTGATAGGGATTATGGGCAAAGAGGTGCAACGAAGCTATGCATTGCACGAGGCTAATTTTGAGCAGCTAGGTGAAGGCAAAGTGGATATGCTGTGTTCAGCATGGCTGCCCCATAGCCATGGGATTTATCGACAAGGTGTCGAAGAGCGAGTTGCTACGCGGCAACTCGGGCTACATTATGAGCCCTATGCGCTCTGGGGCGTACCCGATTATGTGCCTGCTGAGCAAGTGTCGAGCATTGAGGATTTACTCAAACCTGACGTGCAGCAACGTATGCGGCCCATCATTCAAGGGATTGGTGAGGGGGCGGGGATCACGCGATTTTCTAAAAATATCATGACGCAATATGGATTAACGGCGGCAGGTTATCAATTTAGAACAGGCACTCAAGCCGACTGTGTCGCGGCTTTTGAGTCTGCCGTAGCGGTAAACGAGTGGGTGATCGTTCCTTTGTGGCATCCACAATTTTTACACCATCAATACGGTATTCGCGATCTTCAGGACCCTAAAGGTTTACTCGGGGGAAAAGATAAAGCGGTATTGCTCGCCCGTGAACGCGAGTTAGTGGTTAATTTCTCGCCCGCACAAATTCAGGTACTTGATAACATAGTATTATCGAATCAAATGGTTGCAGAACTCGATTATGCGGTTAATCGACAAGGAATGACGGAAGATGAGGCCGCTGCGAACTGGCTGACAGTCAATCCTCAGCATTTGACGACCTGGTTAGCCCCGCTGCTTAATCCTGCGAATGCCTCATCTCAGGAGGTGACATTATGATGATCACACCTGAATCGCGGCTAGTAGCGGCAGGGCTTGAACTACCTGAGGTTGCTGCGGCTCTTGGGAATTACGAACCCTATTCAATTGTTGGCAGTCAGTTAATGACCTCGGGTCAGTTTCCCTATTTAGAGGGCGAGCTTCAGTATCAAGGACAATAGGGCGCAGATCATACTGTGAGCGAAGGCTACGCTGCCTGTCGTCTTGCGACCCTAAATGCCATTGCCCAATTGAAACAGGCTTGCGGTGAGCTTTCGCGGATAAAACAAATTTACCGCTTGGAAGGGGTGCTAAATGTGCATCAATCTTGCTTTGAACATCCTAAAGCACTCGATGGGGCTTCGGATTTATTGCTTGAAATCTTCGGTGAAGCAGGGCGTCACAGCCGGATGATTTGGACAAATCCTGTCATGCCGCTGAACAGTTTGTGTCTAGTGTATTTATTTGCAGAACTCTATTGTGATGACGAACAAAGGTAATCACCTTTGTCTCGATTGAGATTGAATGCTTGAATGTGACTCACATTGGCTGTTAGCTAAATGTTCTGTCAGCAAGATGGGTCGTTCATTCAATAGCATATAAGGCAGTTCTTGAACTTTCATCAATCGATTGTTAGGGTTAGGTCATCATGGACTGAATGTTGGCAATACGATGACTGAGAAACAAAAAATGTTGGCGGGCCAGCCCTATAAGGCTTGGGATGATGAGTTATTGGCTGAGCGGATGCGGGCGAAATCCATTTGTCATCAGTTTAATCTGGCCGAACCGACTTTACTTGATGCCCGAATGGAGCATCTTTGTGGCCTGCTTGATATTCAACACTGTGCCCATATTGAGCCTAATTTCTTTTGCGATTACGGCTATAACATCCATATTGGTAAACAATTTTACGCCAATCATAATCTAACCATATTAGATGTTTGCTCCGTCTCGATTGGCGATAATGTGATGTTTGGTCCCCATGTGATGATTTCTACCGCAACGCATCCTATTAATCCTATCGCGCGGCAAACGACGGAATACGGCGCGCCAATTCAAATCGGCAATAATGTCTGGCTAGGCGGAAACGTCTCTGTGTTACCCGGTGTTACCATTGGCGATAATTGTGTCATTGGTGCTGGTAGTGTCGTGAATAAGAGCATTCCCGCGAACTGTGTGGCGGCGGGGAACCCTTGTAAGGTTATCAAATCTATCGATGTGGACTAGCGCAGGAAAGTTAAAGCCGAGTGATTGGTGTCAAAGCTGATGGTGATTTAGATGGCGATGTAGATATTCGTAGAAAGAAAAACGGTACGCAGTGCGTACCGTTTTTTATTAGCAGGATGAATACTTACAGTACGCCGCGGCGCATTTGGTCCCGTTCAATTGATTCAAACAGGGCCGTAAAGTTGCCTTCACCAAAACCTAAGTTATTCTTACGTTGGATGATTTCGATGAAAATCGGTCCAAACAGGTTTTTAGTAAATATTTGCAATAAATAGCCTGTATCATCACCATCCACCAAAATTTGGTGATGTTTGATGCGCTCACGATTCTCAGTCACTTGAGGCAACTTGTCGAAAATGGTGTCGTAGTATTCAGGGATGATGTCTAAGCATTGGATTGAGCTGCCTTCCATCGCATCCAGAGATTTTACGATATCGCGGCTTCTAAAGGCTAAATGTTGCACACCTGGGCCATTGTATTCCTTCAGATATTCATCAATTTGGTTTTTATCGCTGCCTTTACCTTCGTTAATCGGGATACAGAAGCTACCATCGGGTGAGCGCAGGGCGTAGGACACTAGCGCGGTTTGTACGCCGCTGATGTCAAAGTAGCGCACTTCAGTAAAACCAAAAATGTTTTTATAGAAGTTAGCCCAATGTTCCATTGTGCCTTTGTAGACGTTGTTGGTTAAGTGATCGACCTCGATAAAGCCTTTCTCTTGGGTGATAATTTGCTCGTCTAAATCTTCAAAATCAGCGGCATAGATATTGTTACCTGCGCCAAAGGTGTCGATGAAATAAATTAAGCTGTCGCCAATGCCGTAAATCGCAGGATAAGGCAGATCTTTGTTGGCATCATCGGCGGGTTTTGCACCACGTTCAACGGCAACTCGATAGGCAAAGCCGGCATCTTCTACACGCCAGCCCATAGAACAAATGGCTGGGCCGTGGGATTTAGCAAACTTAGCTGAGAAACCTTCGCGCTCAGTGTTGAGCAGAAAATTAATGTCATTCTGTTTGTAGTATAGGATGTCTTTGTTCTTGGCTTTTTTCAGCAGAGAAAAACCAAAGTCGATAAAGACTTTGTGCATAAAATCAGTATCAGGGCTGGCGAATTCAGTGAATTCGATACCTAATAAGCCCAGTGGATTTAGTTCGCTTGCCATGATGTTTTCCTCGTTATTTTAGTGCAACACGCCGTCACTCTAATGACTCCCGCATGGGAGTGCTGGTGGCTTGGGGCTAGTCTTCTAGCCAAGAGCGGTTGTAGTCTTTGCTCATGCAATTTTGTACATGTTCGGTTAATTTCAGTGGGGCGAACGTGTCCACCATCACTGCATATTCATAGGTTTCTTTTTTGCCAATCGAGGCTTCTGTGCGGCCCGGTTGTGGTCCGTGGGCCACGCCTTTTTGATGTAAGGTCATGTAACCCGCTTCAATGCCCGTGCGGCTCATAAAGTCGCCATCGACGTAATACAAGACTTCGTCGCTATCTATGTTGTTGTGGTAATAAGGCGCCGGAATCGATTTAGGGTGGAAATCGTAGGGGCGCGGTACGAAGTTACAAATCACAAAGTTATGGGCGGTAAAGACTAAGTGATCAGAAGGAGGTAGATGGATTTTGCCTACCTTTGGTGCGTATTCTGTGATGTTGAATGCCCAAGGATAAACGCAGCCATCCCAACCCACTAAATCAAAGGGATGCCATTCAAGTGTGGTGAGTTGGTACTTATCGCCAAACTTACACACTAAGGGGAAGGCACCGCGCTCAACCACAGCATCTTGCAATGTAGGTACGCGTAAATCGCGCTCGCAGTAAGGTGCCGATTCTAATAGCTGACCATACTCGTTACGGAAATGCTTAGGCACTTCCACCATAGAGAATGACTCGATAACGAAAAGTCGCACATTGCTGTAATCGTTGAATTTTAGTTGATAAGTGGTACCGCGTGGGATCACGAGATAGTCCCACTTTTGGATCTTAATCGTGCCGTACTCGCTGTAGAGTGTGCCTTCGCCTTCGTGGACAAAAACCACTTCATCGGCATAGGCGTTACGGTAAAACTCGTCGGTATCGGCGGTGACTTTGGCGGTATAAAGTGCTAAGTCATTGTTATAAAAAATCTTGTTACGGGCGCTGAAGAAATTACCTTCACGGTCGGCGTCGCGGGAATCGAGTTTATAGTTTTGGACCAGCGAATCTTCCCAATTGGCACCATGGCCTAGGCTGTAGGGCGCCACTTCTAATGCTTTGGTTGGCATGTTGTGGTGATATTTATTGGAATAAATATTGGAAAAACCATGGGTTGAGAACAGTTCTTCACGGTAAAGCTCGCCGTTTTCCTTTTCAAATGCGATATGGCGCTTATGGGGAATCTGGCCTTGTTTCACATAAAATGGCATGGAGGATCCTTGGTTTTTACAGCGGCGTGAGATTGCTCTACTTCGCTTGTCGTTATGGTTATGTGATCTTGTTATCAATTTAGTTGCTTGAATGAACAAAAAAAAGAATAATAAATCCGTTATCTCAATCTAAAAATTAGATGGTATTCTAATCTTTACGAATCGTAGTGTTTCCGTGACATGTTCATTAGAGCCAAGGAGTGACCATGCGCATCGATATTGATGCTTTTAATGTGCTGCAAGTGCTGGTGGAAGAGGGCAGTTTTGCCAAGGCGGCGGAGCGATTACACAAAGCGCAATCGGCGGTGAGTTATCAAGTTAAAAAGTTAGAAGAGCACTTAGGCGTGCCGCTTTTTAGCCGTGAGCAATATCGTGCTGAGCTGACGCAAGAGGGCCGCGTGATTTTGGCCGAGGGACAAAGATTACTGCAACACCTTGCAAACATTGAACATCTTGCCAGTCGTTTCAGTGAAGGCTGGGAGCCAAAGTTAGAGCTAGTGATAGATGGAGCCTTGCCGATGGAGCCAATTATGACGGCTTTAAAGCGTATGGCTGAGCATCAAATCCCCACTAAAATTCAGCTCAATATGGAATTTTTAGGCGGTGTACAACACAGATTTGAGCGGGATAATGCCGACTTGATGTTAGTGAAAGATTATCGCACAGGCCCCTACTATCATCCGCAACCTTTGCCTGCAATTACTAGCGTGCTGGTGGCCAGTGCTTCACATCCTTTATCTTTTATTCGCGAAATTAGTTTGTCCGAACTGCAGCAACACGTGGAATTGACTATCGAAGACTCTTCACCCAATAAAAGTTATCGCGATGAAATGCAATTTGGCGGTGATAAAGTGTTTTATCTTTCTGGTTTTATCATGAAAAAGAACGCCTTGTTAAAAGGCTTAGGTTTTGGCTGGTTGCCGGACTTTTTAGTGCAAGAAGAGTTAGCTAAGGGCGAATTAGTTGAAATCGACTTCGTCGGTGGCAGTCGTTTTACGTTTATTCCACAGCTCGTCTCGACCTTAGAGCGTCCGTTAGGCCGTGCGGGACAACTTTTTACCGAGTTGATATTAGAGGAGTTTGCTAAGGCTGAGCAGTTTAATGGTGTGGGTTTGGGTTGATAAGTCTTCGCTTGTCATCTTTTGATACAAGTTACCGCATAAAATAATCGCATTTTGACATTTTATGTCATAGATTAATGCCTAGGTCAGATTAAGGTTTAGATTGAGAGTTAAAATAAGGCCTAAATTCAGATTGAGCTTAGATCTAGATTAGGGTCGAGATGAAGAGTGAAATTGAGCCGCGATAGGTAAAGAGTCGTCCATCGGGGTCAATCTAAAGGATAGTAACAAGGAACTGACAGTTAAGGGGAACAGTATGTCTAGACGTTGTCATGAAGTGGATTATGAAATTATCGGCCACAGTATGCAGTTGGTTGAAGTGGAACTCGATCCCAACGAAACCGTGGTCGCTGAAGCGGGCGCGATGAATTACCTAGAGCAAGATATTAGCTTTGAGGCCAAAATGGGCGATGGCTCTGAGCCTGAGTCAGGCTTTTTTGGCAAGTTGGTGGGCGCGGGTAAACGGGCATTGACGGGTGAGAGCATTTTTATGACTCACTTTACCAACCAAGGCAACCAAAAACGTAAAGTCGCCTTTGCTGCCCCTTATCCAGGCACTATCCTAGCGATCGACTTGGCCGAACATGGCGGTGAGCTTATCTGTCAGAAAGACAGTTTTTTGGCTGCGGCTTTAGGTACACGCGTGACGATGAAATTTAATCGCCGCTTAGGTACCGGATTTTTCGGTGGTGAAGGGTTTATTCTGCAAAGTCTACAGGGCGATGGTATGGCGTTTATCCATGCGGGCGGCACCTTAGTGAAAAAAGAACTAAAAGGTGAAACCTTAAGAGTTGACACCGGTTGTCTTGTTGCATTTACCTCAGGGATTGATTACGACATAGAGCGTGCAGGCTCATTAAAGTCTATGGTCTTTGGCGGTGAAGGTTTGTTTTTAGCCACACTCAAAGGCCACGGGACGGTTTGGCTACAAAGCTTGCCATTCTCACGTATGGCGGATCGCATTATCGCCCATGCCCCATCAGCGGGTGGCAGTGATCGCGGTGAAGGCTCTGTACTCGGAGGTCTTGGTCGCATGCTCGATGGGCGCTAACACAACATTTTTAATGGAGTGCCTTTATGTAAAAGTAAAAAAAGTGACATATCGAGATTGATGATATGTCACTTCAAATGGGAGATTTTAAATTAGCTTAAGTAACGTTGGTTAGAACTTATAGTTAACGCCTACAGTGATACGTTGTCCCAGAATGTCATAGTAAGCACCTTGGTTATATACACTCGGTTGACGAGGTGGGGTTTCATCAAACATGTTGAGTATGCCCGCACGAACTTGTAATGCATCAGTGATGTTATAGCGACTGGTTAAATCAAATGTAATATATGATGGAATATCATTATAGTTGTTTTGATTTGGTGACCAATCGTTACTTAAAACTGTATTACTACGATAGTTCGCAGTTAGTACTGCAGAGAAATCTCCGTAGGTGTAATCCGTCGTAAAACGATGACGCCAACGTGGCCGCTCTTGTTCACCTGTTTCTTTTATTTCATCTTCAGCAAAACCTGTTGAATTAAATGAACGTTCTTCTAGATAAGTACTGAAGAGGCGGACACCCCAGTCACCAAAGCTACTTTCAAACTTATAGTTAGCTTCAATATCTACACCAGAAGTAATGCTGGTCGCAGAGTTAACTGGTTTTTCATAGTAATTGGTGATCTCATGCGTATCAGGATCACGTTCAAGCAATGGACAGAATGGGTTGTCTAGAGTGCTTGATTGGTAGCAATACTTTACAACATCTGGGCCATCAAAACTGTTAATGACATTTTCCATGTCAAATTTCCAGTAATCAACAGTGAAACTTAGGTTTTCAATATAACTTGGGGTATAGACAAAACCGATAGTTATGTCATCGGCAACTTCGTTTTGTAAGTCTTCGTTCCCTACTATAAATCCAGGACGAGTCGAACCATACCACTCTTGAGATGGTTCGAAATCGGTAGGAATACCTTGTGCCGCACAGTTTGCCAAGACATTGTCTAGATATTCAGGATTTATTTGGTTGCGGTAGCTAGAAGCGCAATAATCCTTTATAGATCTGAATGTTTGTCCTGGTGGGCTATACAAGTCACCTATATTGGGAGCTCTAACAGATTTCGAACGGTTTAATCTAACTCTCAAATCGTCGAAGACAGCCCAGTTTAAGCCTACTTTCCAAGCAGTATCAGAACCAGATGTCGAGTAATCCATATAACGGAAAGCTGTTTCCAGTGTTAAATCTTGTACTAATGTAATGTCACTTAGTAATGGAATTGACAATTCTGCAGAAGTTTCCGTTACATCAAACTCACCTTTAAGTGGCTGAGATTGGTTGTTGAACAGTAAGCCCTCTCGCATAGCTGGATCTGGTAAAGTGTCTGCCTGTTCTTTTCTATACTCGAGAGAGAATGCACTCGATATAAAACCTGCTGGCAATTCAAATAGATCACCACTTACGGATGCTCCGAGAGCTGATTGAGTGATAGATGATCGTCGAATTGCGTCAGTACTTACCCAATCATAGGCGTTTTTATCGTAGATTCCGCGCCCAAATATATTGAGTGGAAGGCATCCATTATTTCGAGCACTTTCACTACGACAGACTACTTCCCCTTTATCATTTTTTATTGTATCAACAGCGTCATAGAAGCGTTGCTCGAACATTTCACCATACCATTCTGTATCAGCTTGAACATGTCCAACGGTAGCATAAGTGTCATAAGACCAATTTTCAGAAAGTGCTCCCTCAAAGCCAAGTGCTATACGGGCAGTCGTTCGTTCTTGGCTATATTTTCGATTACCAAAGTCCGATGCAAGGTATCCTAGAGAAATACCATCTCCTGGTTCTGCTTTGCCTGCATTAACAAGCCTAGCTTCTTCAGCAGCGATAAGTGCTGCTGCTTCAGGGGAGAGAAACCCATTATCATCATGCACTTTCAAACTTAGGAAAGCTGGGGAGCTTTCGCCATAGGCATCTGTTTTACTAAGCGTCGCCTCCATGGTCATTTTATGATCGTCATTAATGTCATAGCTCATGACAGAGAAAAAGTTAATGCGATCTAATGGCGTTTTGATGAAAGAGTTTTCTGCGAAGTTATAACCTTCTCCGCCGAGATAATCGACACGACCAGAAGTCAGCGGAGGTAAAGCTTGTCCTAATTGCATTGGTCTAACATTGCCATTTTCATCAAATGAATATCGAGTACCATTTGAAACAAATGTCCCTGTTTTACTATAGGAAGCTAATACTTGTTGACCATAACCCCATACAACAGACTGTGGGTCATCTGGACCTGTTGCATTTTGATTACGTACAACAATTGGAGCTTCACGTAGGAACTCTCTATCCATAAAGGATAATTGCCCCTGACGAGCCCAACTAAGGTTAGTAACAAAATTAGCTTTACCTACTTCTGAACCAAATGTTATTGAAGCATATTTTTCTTCACCACCATCTTCTGTTGGCTGTGTAGTCGAAACGTCAACCGAAATGCCATCAAAGCTTTTTTTCGTAATAATGTTCACAACACCCGCGATAGCATCTGAGCCATATACTGCTGATGCACCACCAGTTGTGATTTCAATTCGTTCAACCATAGCTGTTGGTATATTGTTAAGATCTACAGAACCTGAACCAGGTGCTCCTGCAACAAATCGACGACCATTAACAAGAACGAGTGTACGGTCAGAGCCTAGTCCTCTTAAGTCTGTATTATTTAATCCGCTAGCAAATACAGTATTATTGGTTGTTTCAGGTGATAGTCCTACTAGTGTGTTGGGCATCTTATGCAGCAAATCAGCAACGTTAACGACACCTGCGTCAATTAACCCATCACCTGATATAACTGTCACAGGTGTAGGCGTGAGTTCACCAATACGCTTAATTTTTGAGCCCGTAACTTCAATACGTTCAAATGTTTCAGTTGGTTCTTCAGTTTGGGCATGAACAAAAGTGGAAGCTGTTAGACTTGCTGCGGCAAATATACCGTAGCGAACCGCTTTTGCCGTTAGTGACAAAGAGTTCATACATTTCTCCTTTATATTTTTTATTGGTTAAATTTATGGTTGTAAATTGAAGCTGCACTTAACAACTCCAACCACATATTTATTTCCAAGTTGCGAGATTGTCAAACAGTAGGCGTTTTTAGGTTGGTTTTGGTGACAATAATTTAAGGTGAGATGAACAATTTTGTTAATTATTTTACACTAATCAAACATCTTGATTCGTTATTTGTAACATGTAATTGTTTTTTGATAGACTGTTTTTAGGTTGGAGGTATTTAATTTGTTGATTATAAAGGTTATTGTTTTTTTATGATTTTATTTGTTTTTTCGCGAGATATTAATTGTAACTGAGTGTTTCTTATTTGGTTATTTTGTTTGCTTTTTTTGTTTATTTTATAATTATCATATATCAATCGTTAGAAAGTATTATTTGCGGGCTTACCAGGTTAATTCATTATAAAGTATTATTAGCAATGAATGATTAATGTTGCTGTGGGTTTAATGAAAGTTTTTTTAAATTATTTTATATTTGCTATTTATTTTTAATATTTCTCTCTATGATTTTTGAAATAAAATACATCATCAAATAGCCTGTGCCTAAGGCTAAAATCACCGCGACGACATTCTCCGTATACAGGCGGTAAGCGTAGAAAGTAACGACCAGTACTGCGATACCAGCAAGGCGAATAAGTAGGCTTTGAGTAAAGTAGCCATGAGCTTTGATATAAGCTAGCTGGTAGCCATTGAGCATCATAAATATAAAAAACATGGAGAAATGCATTAATACTGGGGCCGCTTTAATGTATTGCTCGGGGAATAACCAAGCGACTAACGGCTTGCTCGCAAAGACCATAACGACAAAAAAAATACCGCTGATCCACAAAGAAACTTTCGTCAGCCATGACTTAATTTGTTGCACTTCGTCAAAGCGTTTTTCTCGTACGCACACTGCGACTTCGGGCAGCACAAACCGGTAGATGGGAAAGACAAAAAGCAGGGTGAGGTAAGTGATCATCGGCCGCACCACCACTTGGAAATCACCCAGTTCATCTATGCTGAAATAGGCAATAGTCAGCAGTACGGTGATGTAAATCATCAAGATACTGGCCCCCGCTTCCATGGACGCCGTCAGGCTTTTTTTCATAAAACTGCGTAAACCAGTATCAAAATGCACCGCACTTAAGGGCGGAGTGGCAATATCTTTGCGCCGTTTTAAGTACATATATAAGGCAACAATGAGCGATGACAGTGTCATGCTGTAAAAGAGTGATGCAATGGCGGTTTGTTTTAAGCCATAGAAACATAATAAAAAGCTAGTCACTTGCGCGAGCGGCTCTAACCAAGTGACTCTATTGGAGATGGCATATAGCCGGTACATGGCAATTTGATTGGTAAAATAGACCTTGAGCCCCATACTCAGAATAATCCCAACCAATTGAAAATATTCTACATTGAGCTGAAGTTTGTGTTTGATATAGGGTAAAACTAAGCCCCATGTCAGTAGTACCATAGCGATCAAGCTGTAGCGGAATATATTGGTGATATCCACATCTTGCTTGGTCTGGGAGTAGGTCACCACCATAGAGGAGCGAAATCCCGTCATTAGGATTAGCGACAGTGAGATAATGTCGATCACTGTGTGATAGAGCGCTAGATCGGCTTTGGCAACCCATTGTGCTAGCCAGAGTTTAAATAGAAACCCCACAGAAATACTGGCGAGTGATGCCCAGAACCCCGCAATAATTGCCTGCTTAACCCGTTGAAGTGAGGTGTTTTCCATTATCAAAAATCCAGCGTTAGTCTACGGTCATTATCGGGATGCTATGAATTCAATTAAGATTTTGCCTTAGCCGCATGAGTATTTTTAGGTGACACTTATCTTGTTCTGTTCGATATCTTTTCACCCTGCATGAGTCTAGCATTTAGCCAATTTACGACCAATAGCCAGATAGTAAAGATATGATAAATATCAATATGTTGCTTTATTGTAAGTTAGAACGTTATTGAATGAGGACTGGGGTGATAAATTGTCTTACAGACAACGTTTTTTGATAGATGAAAGCAGTATTAAGAAGTACAACTACGCCCAGATAAGCGCTGGGCGCAGTTGTAAATGTGTCAGTTATAAATGCCATTTTGCCATGGGAAGTTAATCGGTAATGATATTGACGATATCGAGGATTTTACGGCTGTTATTATCGAGTTTGATTAGTGCACCTTCGACTTGAATGCTAATGATGCCATCTCTGTCTAAGGGTACTACGATGCGGCCGCGATCATAAATATCATGCTCAAGCACATCACCACGGTGGAGTTTTTTCTGCCAACCGGGTGGCAGTGGCTGACCTTGGTCAATTTTTTTCTGTAATCCCGGCGGTAGGCTTTTATCCTTTTTGTGGTGCTCATGGTCATCTTTAGCAAAGGTTGAGATGGACATCGTTAAGCTGAGGACAAGTCCTGTGATTACCACTGAGGTCAATTTATTCATCTGTACTCCTAAGGGGCATTGAGTTGATGTTGTGTCCAATGCTGGATGTGGCCAACAATAGGCGATGCGAAATGAACTATAGCTGAACGTTCTAGCTCAAGAGTGCTTTCTAGCGGGTTAACATAAGTACGGCTTGCCATTGTTCGGCGGTCACAGGTTGGATACTGAGTCTTGACCCCTTAGAGACTAAATACATGTCCGCCAGTTGGGGTAAACTTTTTATCAAACTTAAGGGAATAATCTCGTTAAATTTTTCGACAAAGCGGATATCCACTCGCAGCCATCTTGGTTTGGTTGGATCTGACTTAGGGTCGAAATACTTCGATTCGGGATCGAAGGCTGTGCTGTCGGGATACGCATTTGTCACAACTTCAGCGATACCGACAATACCGGGTACTTTGCAGCTTGAATGGTAAAAAAATACCTGATCGCCAATCTGCATCTCATCGCGCATAAAGTTACGCGCCTGATAGTTACGGATCCCATGCCAAGCTTCGGTTTGGTTAGGGCAAGCCTTAAGATCATCTATGCTGAATTCGTCGGGTTCCGATTTCATAAGCCAGTAGTTCATCTTGTTTCCTTTACTCATAGTTGCCGTTAAGCGCTTCAATACCGCTGAGTTTATCTGAATTTTGTCGAATACCCCAGTTCGTCACCCATATCAAATATTGTGAGTTTGATTAAGTTTCCGTTCAGATAACGTGGCTTAGCCTGTTGACAGTAATCTTATTTGGTATGCCTTATGCAAATTCTCGTTTCTAAGGCAAAGCGTCAAATTCGATCTCGGTTTGTGACTGGTGTCGTACAAGTTGTGGCAGCAGAGGCAACCAAAACCTGTGAGGTGTGTTATGGGGACTTCAACAATGACATCCGATTGTGGCTTATACACTAAATATCTTAAGGATTTTACGGCGGGTGATGTGATCTTAAGTCATGAGCGAATGCTGGAATTTATTAATGACCTGACAACGCAAGGTTGGTTATTGGCTAATTTCACTTGGGACTATTGGTATAACAACAGTTACTTAGTCGATAAACCTGCCTACATTCGTGATGCGAGCATCGCACAATGTAAGTTGCTGCTAACCGCCATGACGCGACTCGAGGTTTTTAGCCCCGGCGTGTTAGAAAATATGCGTCGCCAAGGGGTGTTACTGGCCATTGTTGAGCGGTTACAAAGCTTAAATGTGCCTAAGTCGAGTGCTCATTTTGAGTTTATCAGCCGTTAGCACTGGGCTTTAATGGATTGTTATCTAATAGTTTGTCTTACTCTTTAGTCTAATAAAGTGCTTTTTTACTTGTGACATGATCCGTGGATTGGTTAGTTTGGACCTCGCTAACCATAATAATAAATGCACGGAGGCCTTAATGTCAGTTCCTACAAGCCAAGTTATAAGCCCGCTCAACGTTAGCGAGTTTAGAGGCGAGTCATCACCGAAACTCGTTGAGAAGACCATAGGTCAATATCTTGATGAGATTGCGGCAACGTATCCCGACCAATTAGCTGTCGTCGTACACCATCAACATATCCGCTGGAATTACCGCCAATATCTTGCCCAAATCGATGCGCTCGCCACAGGACTATTAAAACTCGGCATTAAGTCTGGTGATAGGGTAGGGATTTGGTCGCCTAATAATATCGAGTGGTGTTTAACCCAATATGCGACCGCTAAAATTGGCGCCATCATGGTGTGTATTAATCCTGCGTATCGTCCTGAAGAGTTGCAATACGCGCTGAGTAACGTGGGTTGTCGCGCGGTAATTTGTGCTGATAAGTTTAAATCCAGCAATTATCTTGAGATGCTATATGAATTGGCGCCTGAGCTAACTTCTTGCCCAGCGGGTAAATTACAAGCTAAAGCCGTACCTGAGCTTGAATTTGTGATCCGTATGGGCGCAGAGAAATCCGTCGGTATGTTGAATTTTGATGACTTGACCGTTGATGTGACCGCCGCTGACAGGATAATGCTCAAGAGTATTGCTAAGGAATTAAGCCCATACGATGCGATTAATATCCAGTTTACCTCTGGCACGACGGGCAGCCCGAAAGGCGCGACCTTATCACATCATAACATATTGAATAATGGCTATTTAGTCGCTGAGGCGATGAAGTTTACCTGCCACGATAAACTCTGTATTCCAGTGCCTTTATACCATTGTTTTGGCATGGTACTTGGCAGTTTAGTCTGCTTAGCCAAAGGCGCAGCTGCTGTGTTCCCTGGTGAATCCTTCGATCCACTGACGACATTGCAAGTGATTGAGCAAGAGCGTTGCACTGCTTTGCATGGCGTACCGACCATGTTTATTGCCGAGTTGGAACACCCAGAGTTTGCTCGTTTTGATTTGAGTTCCTTACGTACCGGTGTGATGGCGGGGGCAACTTGTCCTGAAGAAGTGATGCGACGTGTACAAAACCTGATGTATATGAAGGAAGTACTGATTGGTTATGGTCAGACAGAATGCAGTCCGCTCAATCACATTACTGAAATCGACTCACCCGTAGAGAAACGCGTTCTCACCGTTGGCCGTGCTTTACCCCATACCGAAGTGAAAATTGTCGATGAATTTGGCGAAGTGCTGCCAATTAATCAACCCGGCGAAGTCTGTAGTCGTGGTTATTGCATTATGCAGTGTTATTGGAATGATCCTGAGAAAACGGCGGCAACCATAGACAGTCAAGGTTGGCTACATTCGGGCGATATTGGCCAAATGGATGAGCAAGGTTATGTGCAAATTGTGGGGCGCATTAAAGATATGATTATTCGTGGCGGCGAGAATATTTATCCCCGTGAGATTGAAGAGAAACTTTACACCCATAAAGATGTGCAGGATGCGGCGGTCTTTGGCGTTCAAAGCGATAAATACGGCGAGGAGGTGTGTGCTTGGATTAAAGTCCGCTCAGGCTCC
>NZ_JBHFFD010000005.1:0-20733 GCF_043359565.1 Shewanella sp. S23-S33
AAGTTTACATGCACTGATGAATAAACGGTCAACCGTACCTATTAGAGCCTGACTTGACCAAGGCATTAAATGCCGATGTAGTGATAAGGTAATAGGTTTCGGATTTACATCATGGCGCGGGTAAAAAGCCTATTTAGACGCCGAATATATGGTAGTGAACCAATCATTCAAAAGTGTTGTAAAAGCTGAGGCGTCCATATATGGTCAAGTAAAATTGGCCATGATGTTTGGCCGTTGAGCATAAAACTGACATCACCGCGAACTCGACCTAGCCAAAACTAGCCATGGCGCTCGACTTCCCTAAATCAAGTATTGCGATATCCTGCATCGGTGACGATGAGCGGGCAGCATCCTGGCGGCAATACGTTAGCAAGCTCAACTAAGAAAGCGTTATGACTGTGTGGTGCATTGTAATCTTCAAACAGAAAAGTGCGTTCGTACGAAGTAATGGTGCGACCTTTAACACTGATTGATGCGTGTAAGGTCATCATTCGCAGTTGTTCGCGCACATCAGACCAATCCACAAGAATAATGGGCATCGGATTTGAGCCGCAGAGATACTGTGCATGCCATTGATAAATTGCGAACTTATCTTTGACAACATGTAGATTTCCGAGCAGTCGGTCAATACGCTTGATATTGTGTTTTGGTGCAACGTTACCCGTTATGTTCCGTCCTAACTGGGTTAACGAGAGTTGATTGCCATCGAGTAAAGACTCAGTAGCAACCATCAGAGAATTAGGGCGTTTTTGGTGTATTTGAGGGCGTTGTTTTTTGAGCAAATCGTGTAATGTGTCGATATCTCGCATGATGTTGGATCTAGAAGGTTTTTGGCGAAATTGATTAGATCAAACAGCATCATGCGTGTTTACTTATTTGAATCCCATCGAATTTATCTGGGGATTCGCTAGAGTGAGACGTTGATCGCTCACTTCTGGGTGGGTGAAGCTGCAGTATAAAGTGTGGTACTGCCATGAGCATCATGGTGGGCGTGCTCAGTGATGTGGCGATAGAAACCGCGTTGATGATCAAAGGCATCTTTGGTTTATCGGTGAGTGCGCTGTAAGGCTTTCTCAACTCATTATTTACGTTGATGAATGTTCCACCAACATCACCTGATTACACCTATATCAGTAAACGCCTAAGGCGGTCAATGTTCAGTACCGTAACTCCAGTCGCGGGCCGATAATGTATGTTGTTGTCGATGCCACGGGCCTGAAAATGTTTGGTTAAGACGAATGGAAATCGCGCAAGCATGGCAGCTAAAATGCCGCACATGGCGCAAGTTGCACTTACCCATAGATGCAAGCACTCACTAACTCGTTGCCGTTGAAGTCAGTCTTGTGTCAGTAGAAGATAATGAAGTACTACCGACCTTGCTCAATCCATTACGGCGAAAGAGAGCGCAGGTATCGGCAGATGGGGCTTATGATACAAAGGGTTGATATCAATTACTGCGCCGTAAAGGCTGCAAAGCTAGCATCCCACCACGCTCAAGTGCGGGGTTATGTGAAAGGGGCATCAACGCAATGAAGCGGTTGAAGTACTGAAAGCGGGTCAGCTGAAACAATGGAAAATGAATATCTGCTATCACCAGCGCTCTCTAGCAGAGATCGCCATGGACTGATATAAACAGTTGAATAGTCCAATGCTAGTTTGCATGATCACAATGGGCAAGTCGCAGAGGCATTGGGCCGGTGTGAAGGCGATGAATAAAGTCATTAGACAGGGTATGCCCTTTCATCGTTGCTTAATCGGCCAGAAGCCTTGGAAGAATTGTCTTCTATGAAATGATTTAATCGACAACGCCGAGTGACTGGCGAAATTATGCTTAACCCTCGAGTAATCGCTTAGTTTGCCGGTTTTTCCGTTTTTATCAGAAGTTTTCACTGGTCCCCTCCGTTAGTTCTTACTATTTTAGTCATCACTTGATGGTTAGTTGCACGGCAACAGAGCTGGTGCAAGCAATCAGTCTAGTGCTTTTCATTCATTGCCCAAAATGCTAGAACCAAAATGACAGTGGCGCGGCTTTTCTAAGCTATTAGCCCGATGCGTCTCGGTTTACGTCGTGGGTGGGGGCTGCAAGAAAATTTTTTATAAATAACATATAGGAATACATTTAGATGGCTCAATTATCAACTGGTTATATTAGTGGTGTGTTTGGTGGTTTAGTGAACAATGCAGATGACAGAGTCAGCGACTTTATTACCGCACATACTGGAACTGTCGGTGCTGATGGAACTTTTACACCTGACCCAGATGGCACACTGATTTTAAGTGCTTCAGACTCTCTCTCGTTACAACAGCTCATGGCGGATCAGAGTATTACAGCACAAACATCAACATCGACATTAAAATCGATCAAAGATTCTATCTCAGCTGCCGCGAGAAATATTTGATCTTTAATGAGATTTAATGGGTTTCCGGTCTATAGAGAGTGTTATCGATGTTGCAATTATTGAATCCGGATAATGCATTTTCAGGAGCAAATTTAATTTTGCTCCTTACTCTTATCTTGTTGTCTACAGTATTTTTCATCTGTTTTTCAGGCTATGTTAAGTACAACATAGTGCTTAATATCATTAAGAATGCGGTGGGCACACAACAAATTCCACCTACAATCGTAGTGAATCTACTGGCAGCATTAATGGCTCTCAATAGTATTTGGCCGGATGTAAAGCCTGGGTTGGAGCGGATAAAGCCTTACTTTGTTGAACAGATAAATGCAGGCGTAGAACCCGATGTAATGCAGTTGTCGTCTGAGTTAGAAGATACAAAACCAACAAATATTACCATGTATTATCTGGTCAGTAATGCATTTGAATTTTTTCCTGAGATCTTGGCGAGGGCTAAGCGCAAAACCAATGAGTTAGATGGGATAATTGATATTCCACTGAAATTTGATTCGGGTAATGATACCTTGAGGTATTTTCTTGGGAATTTGATTCTAGACCTATACCAAGGATTCGAGTTTGGTTTAAAACTATACATGATATTTGTGAGTATCGATTTTTTAATAGCAGTGATCCTAAGTGGTGTTGGTATGACCATGTTATCGCCGACGGTAATATCGACGCCTGTAAAGCTCGCGGTATTTTATTTTTCAGATAGTTGGACCATTTTATTTAGGGCGCTGCCGTGATATGGACACGCTTCTCTTTCCTAACTGGGTGTTATTTGCGGGAATATTTTTATTCTTAAAAATATATAATCCAACACGACTATATCTTGATAATTCATCGGCACTCGCAATTGCCATAGGGCTGGCTATTGTACTTGAAGTCAGTGCCTTAGGAGCCGTCCCTACACCTTTCTGGGTCGTGAGTGTCATTATTTTTGCTATGTTTGCCTCCGTACCATATTGGCTCAGTGGCATGGTGGGTAGCGTTATACAGCAGCTTTTGTTACTAAACGAACAGTCGGTACAAGATAGACGTTTTACCGATGAGTCTGAAGCACTCTCTAAAATAAGTTCTTTGGTGTTCTTGATGTATGCCTTGGATTCTGGCGTGGTATTTAGACCTCTGTTGGCTGTGATTATTGAGAATATTGAACAAGGGGGAGATGTCGGTTTCGATACTTTATATTTTTATATCACAGACAGCCTGACTATGATGACTATTGTTACAGGGAAATACATTATCTTGCTGTTATGTATCACGATTTGTTGTGGGTATGTCGATCTTTTTTTCAAAAAAGCGTCTCTATCTATGAGTACCACCGCAGATATTAAGGCCATTACCGTAATTATTATTCTTAACATGTGGCTTCTACAGGACCAGTTTTATGTGTTCAATCAAATAATGAAAAAGGCAGGGTATGAGTAACGTTAATTTTATGAATGTCACATTGAATAGTCAGCAGATTAAAAGCACGTCTGAAAAAGCAAAGCTAGAGTTTGAGTCAGAGCTCAAAGCTGTCGCTGATGAAATGCAGTTAACGGGAAAGGTTGCCGATGGTCAGATTAAGCTCAGCGAACAAAATGAAGCTAATTATATCACTGGCGAAGAGTTTTTCATGAAGGTGCTAGAGCAAAACATTATCAGAGATGGCATTAAGCAAATGAAGGCGAGTGAAGAACGTCTGAAGGAGATCCTCGATGAAGCCTAGTTTCTTACTTATTTTCTGCCTATGTACGGCGTTTACTTGTCAGGCTAAGGTATTCATTAAGCAGTCTGATATCGACTTGAAAGGCGCTTTGACGGCCATAGCTAAAGATATGCAGGTTAAGTTAGTCGATGATGTAGAAGAAAAAATAGCGAAACAGTCTGTTACCCAAGATCTATCGGGTGAGGGCCTCGATTTGTTGGATCAGTTATCGGATGTGTATGACTTTGATTGGTATGTATATGGTGGCACTCTCACAGTTTCGTCTGGACAAGCATATATAAATCATGCATTTAAACCTCGAAATATTTTGCCTGCCAGTTTGCTCGAAGAACTGAAGAGTGCGTTTAGCACTAATAATACGACGAAAGTTGAACTCGTTAACCAAGGGCATTCTGTCTTTATTTCTGGGACGCGTAAGTTTGTTAATGATGTTGTTATATACGCAAATATCATAGATAAAAACCAGTTTTTAGAGAATGGCAATAATTTGGAGTTGGCACGGATTGAGTTTAATTATTTATCCGTAGTTGACCGGCAGATTAATTCTTACGATGGCAATGTTACCTTTCCTGGAGCTCAGTCTTTAATCTCAGCGGCGATTGAAAAGATTGGTCAGTTTGAAAATATTAGCGATGGTGAAATGGTTAAGCGCGCCTACAAGCTTAAGCTTAACCAAAATGATAAACAGCAGCTCGAGGAAGATGAGTTCACATCTAAAGTGCAAGTGTTACCTGGAAGTAACGCATTACTGGTGCGTGGTACCCCTGAGGAAATCCAATTAGCGAAACGTATTGCGATGCTGATCGATGTTCAACGGCAACAGTTATTATTTTTCTTGCGCGTTTATGATGTATCGGTTGAGCGCACCGAAGCACTGGGTGTTAATAGCTCATGGCTGAATGGGAGCCGTGGCATGTACGACATCATTGTCCCCCCATTTACTGATACGGTCGATTTCTTCAAAAACTTTCAGGCCTTGTATAACAATAATATGGCGAGAGGCGTTTATGAAACCAATCTATTAATATTAGAGAATCAACAAGGTCACTTTGGGAAAAAGGAAACCGCAACTGTGGTGCTTATTTCTGATAAAGAGGTTTCAACCCAAAAAATAGAAGCCGAAAATAGTCTCTATGTGACCGGACGTTTATTGCCATCGGGTAAAGTTCAGGCGAAATTCAGTTATATAGAAGAATCGCTCGATGATAATAGTAATGCTGATGGCGGTACGACTCGAGCGCCTAGAGTCAACTCCCAGTCTTTAACATCAGAAGTATATATCGAACCGGATCAGACTGTTATTCTCGGGGGCTTTGATAATACGGTAACGGATAGTGTTGAAAGTGGCGTGCCTATTTTATCGAGTATCCCTTGGTTAGGTGAGTTATTTAAAAATAAGAAAGAAACTAAGCGTAAATATAAACGTTACGTCTCGGTGTCGTTCAAGGTGATTTAGTCATGCTTAAACACTTTTTTAAGGTTAAAGAATCTTATCAAGATACAGTGATTTGTCATGTCAATATGAATACTTTTGTCGGGCAGGAATGTTTAATTAACACAGTTGCCAATGAGTGTATTCGTGGTGAGGTGATGAAAATTACCGGTAAAAGAGTGGAAATTAAGCTATTGCAACCAGGGGCGATTCAGCGTGGCAGTAAAGTTGAAATTACCCCAAGGCGGTTTTGTTTCCCACTTAATGAGACGGCTCTCATCGGTAAGGTCATTAATTGCTATGGCGAGTCATTGTACGGTGATAAATATCTTGGTGCTGAGGGTGACTATCATGACTTGCCCATTATCGAGAAACCTATCCCGCTTAATATTCGTGCACCGATTGATACAGTGTTTCCGACTAAACTTAAAGTGATCGATGGTCTGTTCACTATAGGGGTGGGGCAACGTCTCGGTTTATTTGCCCCAGCGGGTGCAGGAAAGACCACAACAGTTTCTATTATGGCGAATAACATGGACGCCGATGTGGTAATTTTTGCCATGATTGGCGAACGTGCACGGGAGGTGGTTGAGTTTCTTGAGGGGGAAATTGGCCCCGAAGTGATCCAGAAATCGATCACTATTGTGTCTACTTCAGAGGCTAATCCGCTGGAGAAAGTGAGATCTGGTTTAGTGGCTGTCTCTATTGCTCGACACTATATGGCCCAAGGCAAGAAAGTGGTGCTCTATTTCGACTCCTTGACTCGTTTTGCCCGTGCTCAAGCGATGTTAGATGGCACGCCTATTGATGGTGGGATCCCTATAGGGGTCTCACTCTCGCTGTCACGGCTAGTGGAAAATTGTGGTAACTCTATCCATGGTTCAGTGACGGGCATTTTCACCGTATTAATTGAACAAGAAATTGATGAAGATCCGATTGCTCATGAGGTTAAGTCTCTGATTGATGGGCATTTAGTATATTCAACGACGATAGCTTCTACCGGACGTTATCCTGCGATAGATATCCTTAAGAGTAAGAGTCGTTTACAGAATAAAGTTCAGGATCCGCATTACGTTAGCCTCTCTGAAAAATTGAAAGATATGGTCTATCGTTATTTTAATGTTGAACTATTAATTCGAGTTGGGGAATACGAGAAAGGCAATGACCTGGCAACTGACGAAGCGATTGAACGGTATCCGTACATTATGGAATTTTTGAAGCAAGGATACGATGGGGTTGAGTATGAAGAAACCCTCCAAGCGATGGATGGAATTTGGTCAGCTTATTGATGTGGTCAATATCAGGATCGGCAAGCAACAACGTAAATTAGCTAAGCTAAATATACGGCATCAAGACTTGCTCGATGTGATAGATGAGAAATGGGCATTAATCGCTAAAGAGCAACAAAAGCTGAAAAGTCTGGTCGTTCAGGATGAGTATAATGGGCTTTCTCGGTTGTTTTTACGCAGGGAAAGTGTGAAATCATGCATAGAATCTTTGTTTTTTGATGCGTCAGTTGCCCAGCAAAATGCCGATGAGTTGGCCGCAGAGATTGCTCAAGTTATTGTTGAAAAACTCAGGTTGGAAAAAAGAAAAGATGCGTTAGCTGAGATCCAAGAGCAGTTAAGAGATGAGTGACAAGATGACAAAAATCGACAGGCCTGTCTTAGTGGCTCATATATGTCATTTGAGCAAGGTTGAAAATGAGTTTGAACAGCTTTTGAATCTGCCTGAACGTCAGGTTTCTTACTATGATGCTTCGATGTTTGATGATGAAAAAGAGGCCATTGAAAACATTGAATTGGAATCTGAGGAGGGGACAGCTTGGAGCCTGCATCATATAGCACCACTCACTGCCCAAGTACCACTTTATCAAGGTGCCAATACAGCAGCCAATGTAAATCTGTCTATGGCTGTGAACTACAGTGGCCCTAAGTCTCAGCTCCGTGACTCACTTTTGAGTAAGGCAAGCCTGCATGGTCCTAGGCAAAATGAACCACTCTCATCTTTGAGTGCAAGACCCGTGTTGAACACTAAGGTTCTTAATGCTCAGGTTTCTAGCACTCAAACTGCTGGTATTCAAGCTGCTAGTTCTCAAGGGCCTGATATGCAAGTGTTGAGTCAGAAGGACACTATTATCAAGGTTTTTAGCATTACAGCGTCAGTGGTGGCTCAGGGCAATATCCAATCAGAAGTGAGTATAGATGGGATTACCTCAACTGAAACGGTCAAACGTCTGTCGAGTTTAACCCCGTCGCAGCTACATCAGTCACCCATGCCGAATAATGCCGTTGGGCGCGATCCCGGGGCTAATGCCCCAGTGCTTATGTTGAAAGTGCCTACGCAGAGAGAAGCTGTGTCGAAAGAATCCATGCTGCAAGTGCCAGCGCAGAAAGAACCTTTATCGAAAGAGTCTGCGGCAGGCCACACGTTGGTGAGTAAGCCAGTGGGTCCGTCCGTGAATCAAGTGCAGTCTGAATCGAGTGCGAGTCAAACCATCAGACTTCATTCAGCTTTGACGCCACCTCAGCCTGAACAGTCATTCGTCTCCGTGGGGCGAGATGTCCCTATGCTTATGTCGAAAGTGCCTACTCAGAGAGAAGCTGTATCGAAAGAATCAATGCTGCAAGTGCCAGCGCAGAAAGAACCTTTATCGAAAGAGTCTGCGGCAGGCCACGCGTTGGTGAGTAAGTCAGTGGGTCCGTCCGTGAATCAAGTGCAGTCTGAATCGAGTGCGAATCAAACCATCAGACTTCATTCAGCTTTGACGCCACCTCAGCCTGAACAGTCATTCGTCTCCGTGGGGCGAGATGTCCCTATGCTTATGTCGAAAGTGCCTACTCAGAGAGAAGCTGTGTCGAAAGAATCAATGCTGCAAGTGCCAGCGCAGAAAGAACCTTTATCGAAAGAGTCTGCGGCAGGCCACGCGTTGGTGAGTAAGCCAGTGGGTCCGTCCTTGAATCAAGTGCAGTCTGAATCGAGTGCGAATCAAACCATCAGACTTCATTCAGCTTTGACGCCACCTCAGCCTGAACAGTCATTCGTCTCCGTGGGGCGAGATGTCCCTATGCTTATGTCGAAAGAATCTGTGCCACAAATACCCGTGCTAGTAGTGCCAGCGTCGAAAGAACTAATGTCGAAAGTGCCTGTATCGAATGCGTCTACGGTGGCGAGCAAGCTTTGCAGCTCATCAGTGGATCAACATGAACGATCGATTGCGAGCAAGCATGTGGAGCAGTACATAGGTAAATTCGTGTGCAAAGCACAGTCTGACTCGAATACGAACCAGCCCATTGCCAGCGAGGCAACTAAACTTCAGCCTGTTTTGACCCAACTTAAGTCTGTATCCCAAATGCAGCCAAAACCGAGTGCAAATAGGTCCGTTGAGGTGAGGGGGGATACTCATGTTGAAAAAACAGCTGTGTTGGTGCCTTTAAATACAGAAGTTCGGGAGAATAATACACAAGCAAGTGTGATGCTAACTCAAGAAGAAGCGTCGCCAGTATTACTGACTCGTATGGAATTATTTGGTTTCGGGGCCAAGCTTGCCGCGGGGCATATGCTCACTAGTGTTCAGCCTGTATTGTTTTCGCCCGTGCTGCATTACCAAATTTCTCCTGAGTATTTTACTCACTATGCACAGCTGAATACCTATCGTGTGTTTTTCCGTAATAAGTATTACCTATTCCAATTTGAGGATCATAAGGTGACTAACTTTCTTGAGGGCTATTATGACCGTCATTGATGTCACAGCGGCATGCTTAGAGATACTTAAGGATGCAATTATTATTTTCTCACTCAGTTTTGTCGTGACAGGAGTTATTGTTGGCCTGCTTCAAACTGTATTCAGTGTGCAAGACCCTGGTTTACCTATGGCGGCGAAACTAGTCGTGTTCATCGTCTTACTGACACAAGTAGGGGGGGGGATTTATGAACAATTCCACCTTCTTTTTGGGCAACTCTAGCATTAAAGCGTTGTATTACCCATTATTGACCTTTAAACGGAAGCTATTATGAAAAAATTGAGAGAAATTGTTTATAAAACACTTGTCGATAACTTTAATATTCCCGCTAATTTACTGTCTCGGATAGAGGGGGATGATCCTATTTCGATTGAGTTAAAAGGTGGGGAAGAAATTTTTGTTTATCTTAATGACAGAACATTACAGACATTCATTGAGATACCTTTACGTGATCAACGTATGCTCAAAAATAAAGCGCCTAAAATAATCGAAAGCCTGATGTCAGATGACGAAGTATTTTTTAATATAAAGAAGGATAAATTGATCGTGGTGACTGAGTTTTCTGCTGATGTCCCTAATGTAGAGCGAGTGTTGGCTGATAAGTTTATGCTTTTCAATAATATGGTCGCATATATCAAAGTGTAGTCAGTTATTTGTATAAGGTTTCAGTAATTGTATTGCTATGGTTGATGGATGCAGATGGATAATAATTATTTAGGTAATTCAACTATTATAAGGTATCTATGCCATTATTATCTGTTGATCAAGCTTCTTCAGCACCATTAGCTACTCTGGTACGACAAGACTCTGAAAATTTGGTAAGTAATTTTAAAGCCAATATAACGCGTGTTCGTCATGCAGATAATGGTGTTATCTATAGCCCATTTAATAATGAAGACATGGTCATTCAAGCCATGGGGATTAATACTGCTCGAGTATTAAATGGAAAAATGCCTTTACCTATAATTTGCTCTACATTAAACCGAGAGGTGTTGAAATCCGCAATATATGAGTTCAAAGATAAAGAGTTGCAGGGACGTTTGAAAGATGGTGCTTCCTATGCGGAAAAAATTAGTCCCTATATTAAATCTTTAGGCGTTAAAATTGTTCATGATGCTTTTCCATTAGAAACAAAAACGCTTGGAGAGTACCAATCTATTAATCGACTCGAGGTCGTCGATCCTAATAGCATATCGAATATGAGTATTGAGAATATTTATGTCATAGGGCATGGAGAAGCTGGCAGACCACATTTGTACGAGACGGTAAGGTGTGACAGTGTGAGTAAATCGATAGCGGATGTGATCGGCGAAATCAATAGTCTATTGAGAGAGAAGGTAAAATTCGGCGTGAAAATAAAAATGACGGTATGTGAAAGTGCTGACAGAGAAACTTTAGTGTCTTTTGATATGCAGGATAACATTGTACAACGAAGAAGGGGGAGCGAGCCTTTAGCTAAAAGTGCAAAAACAGAGACCGCTAAGCTCTTTCCTGAAGCTCGCGTATTTGGATATCACGGGTTAGGTATTAGTCGTGGTAGCAATTATATTTCGAACGCTCGATGTCTGGATGCAGATTTTGATAAAAAGACTGGCGATGTGTCCCAATGGATAAAAGCGAGTTCTGTTAGAAAAGAGTTTTAAGACCATCAACAGAGACCGCTATAAGTGCTCTTGCCATAATGTTAAGCGTTTAAACCTAAAGGCATAGACTGAACCTGTGTCAGTTTTGATTAAATCCTATTTCACAATATAACCATAAACAATTGAAAATATTAATTAACTTTATGTGGCGGAAAATTTCATTATGATTCCTGTTTGTTCATTTGCTTGTTACCCATGATAGAGATTAAATATCGAGCATTCTCAAGCGTATTGATTTAGGAGATTTTTAAAATAATGGTAGATTTTAATGTTCAAGCAATTCAGCCATCCGTGTTCGAAGATACTTTTAATAACATAGGTCAAGGTTTTCAAGAGATCATGGATAATTTACAGAAGATAAATGATGGGAAAACGATTACTTTGCAGGACACATTAGCCTTACAGCAATCGGTATTTCATTACAGCATGTATCAGGAGATAGTAACTAAGATTGCCTCTAAATCTGCGACTGCGATTAATGATGTTATGAAGGCGCAGTGATGAAAAAATTGTATTGGATTGTGATTCTTGTACTCTTTGGATGTAATGAGCAGGGCAGAGTCGAAATTGGAAATTTCGACTCTGCTGATGCTGCTAATAAGGTCATTGTCCTGCTCGCTCGATATCAGCTTTCGGCTTCCTTATCGATGAATAAGGATCGACATCTCGTCTATGTGGATAAAGATAATTTAGCGCAGGCGAGGGAGGTGTTAACAAAATTTAATTTCTATTTTGAACGAGAAGACCTCAACGACTTGCTAGAGTCAAAATTTGCGAGCTTGAGTAAGTTAGAAATAGTGAAAGGAAACTTACTAGAAAGCCGGGAGATATATAACAAAATTAGTGTTATTCCCAATGTACTGCGGGCGAGTGTTGTTGTCACGGGTGAAAAAAATAAGCGTGTGTCAGTGATTATTTTCAGCTTTGATGAAATTGATCTTGAAAATAAATCTAATATTGAGCGTTTCTTGAAAGGGTTGGTTTCAGAGTTAGACACATTAACGGTTAGTTATTTCTTTCAGAATACGGCTAATGAAAAAGTATAAAAAACTGCATCAAACTTACTTGCATTATTTACTAGTCAATCGGCGACTCTCTGTTGATGAATATAATGTGCTTACATCGTTAACCGAGAGTGAAATACAGATATGGTTTACTCCCAGACGGTCAAGAATTAATAAGCTAGTGCAAGTATTGGGTAGTGCTGTTATGTATCAAGTACGAAAAGATTACGCTTGTGATCGGTCTTGGCTACTGAGCCAGCAGTGCCTTAATCAAAAGCAATATCTCTGGTCTAACATACTAGGGATTGAGTTGGATCCGCAGGGTATGACAAATATGTGTCCCCAAAACTTAGGGTTGGCATTGTTGGCGGAGCACAATCCGCGTAATGCTTTAATATGGGCGATGAGGCTCGGCGTATCAATGCCTGTATCTGCATTAATCGTTCGATTCCCTGCTCGGCTGGCTTGGTATATTGCCCAAGTTGCCAAGGATGCAAGTATCGAATTTTCTGTATCAAACTCTCTGCCTCAAACTCGGCGGGGATAAATACGGTTCAAACTTGGATTGAAAAAAGATGAAAAAAAATGCGCTACGGCTAGGTGAACCATGTGATGACTTTTTTGAACTGCTGACAGGTACTGCGATTGAGCAAGATATTGCCGCTATGCGTAAGTCGCAGAAAATCACAATAACTCAGTTAAAATCAATTTATGAGTTAGGGGTCAAGTTTTATACTGAATTTCAGTTCAAGGAAGCTGAGATTATATTTTCGGCCTATATTGGTTTGAATCCCTATGATCATCGAGGTCCTGGCTGTCTAGCAGCGATACTCTTGGAAAAGGGGCAGTTTAAAAAAGCACTAGAAGTGTTGAATATCCTAAAAACATATCCGACGAATAATCTCGATGAAACGATTCTTAATATTTCCTTGTGCCATTATAAATTGAAAGAATATACCGAGGCCTGTGTCACGTTAATCATAGTGAAAACAGATAACTTAAATGACTTTTATTTGAAGCGATATCACTACCTTAAGTTACAACTACGCCCATATTTACCTTCGTAATGACTAATGCCATAAAAATAGAGACTCTATAAATGATAGCGATGAATTCGTGGGCGTTAAGTAACTCGATAAGTTTCGAGAGAAATAATTCACCTCAGCCTGAATTAAGTCAGGCAGATCTCAATGAGATGGAGCGTTTAATTAAATCTGCCGATCAGCAAGAGGATAAGTTAGAACAGGCTCTTCCATTCACTCAACATGATGCGGTTCCTGCACAGACTCTGGCCGCTTTTGTTGCCCATCAAAAGCAGTTAGTCCTCTCTATGGTCAGTCAGAATCCAGAAAGCGCTATCGCTTTAGCGTTGGCGGGCAGCATCGAAACATATGGTAAGCAGTTAACTGTGCTTCAGGGATGGACAAATGGTGGCTTGCCTATGTTCGAGAGTGCCATGAAAGTGATGTTCGAAGGTCTTCTGAAGGACGGCGTCACGGGTAGTGAACTTGAAGACTTATTCCAATTAGCCATCATGGATTACATCTCGCACTCAGCGGACTATCCAGGGCTAGATCAAAATATGATTAATCAGATGTTGCACTACTTAGAGAGCACTGGTTCCGGTTCCCATGGATACCATGAAGGCTGGAATGGTGCGCAATTTGCGGCGAGTAGCACGACGATTTTTAACGCTTTGTTAGCTAATGCTCCGAGTGGTAGCTTGTGCCATGAAGTTTTGACATATATGAAAGATACACAAGGTGCGCCCGTTTCCTTGGTTGCTCAGTTTCAAAATAATTTTGATAAAAATGGTGGATTTATTGGTGATCCAAGCTATCCGAGTGATGCTGGGATGTCTCCCATGTTACGCATGGCACTGATGGCGGCGTATCTGGAGAAGTATCCTGATGTGAAGCAGGAAACGATAGAGATGTTCTTAACTGCGCCAGTGGGCGAGTTGAATGCCTATATTGTCAGTAACACCCCAGGTGAGACTTATACCTCGGCGATGGATTTCCTGTTTAAGAATGATGGTCAAGCAAGTGGTGGCGGTTGGCGTGAAGTCGATCAAAATGGTCATAAGGTCATTGATTGGGTTGGGACAGGATTGGACGCGAATTATTTTAAGGAGATTTATTCTGATTTCCCGCCGCGCGCATTGACTGATGAAGATATTAAAGAAATTAACCGTATCGGCGATCAAGTCAAGATGCTGCAGCAGACCCTCAAGTATTGGTTGCAGATTTGCCGTGATGAACAATTAGCGGTCGCCCGTAATATTTAACACTATTAAGGATTTTATACATGAGTATCAATGGTATTTCTATTCTTCAGTCCCAGTGGCCAGTGCTAATAGGCACCGACAATGCCTCGCCTAACACTCAGCCCCAAGTCGTGACGGAGCCGATGGAACCTAAGCTGGCGATTGCCGACCGTGCGCTGGCGGAATTCGATGCCGAAACGGGCGATGTCACTACGCTACTTTTGGTCGTGGCGCAGCAGAAGCAAGTGGTGATGGCAATGGCTGGGCAGAACGCTGAGGCGGTTATCACCTCGGCACTGGCAACGAGCATCGAAGGCTATGGACGTGAACTCGACATAGTCAATAAGTGGACCAATGGTGGCAAATTGGCGTTCGAGGCCGCCATTATGCAGATGTACGCTAACATCAAAGAAGGCGGGCTTAATGGGATAGAGTACGAGAATATGTTTCAACTGGTGTTGCTGGATGTTTTGAGCAACAGCAAGGAATATGGTTTAGAGGATCCCGCTTTTTTGAAAGAGCTGGGATATTTACTGGAAAAAACCGGTAGTGGTAGCCACACCAACTGGGATTACACCCCTGAGCAACTCGGCGCAAAGGTTAACAGTGTTTGGAATAGGCTATATAACAGCATTCAAAGCGGAAAAATCCCAAAGAATAGCTTAACTTATCAGGCTATGGCGACATTAAGTGGCGGTAATATCTCATCGACAACGCCCACAGAGTTATCGCGTCGTTTCACCTCGGCTGTGTATAACGATCCCAATGCCGGCGGTTGGATCACTGGCGGTCTTAGCGATATTAGCCCTATGGCTCGAATAGTCTTACTGAGCGCGTTAAACGGCGACCAAACCGTATCGGCCACTGAGGTTGAGACTATTCTCTCTGGCAGTAAAGCCGACGTCGATAGGCTACTTGTCAAACTAACTGGTATGGATGCTATGGGCTACTTGTTCAGTGCTAAGTGTCCAGGTTGGCAGAATTCTTCGGACAACAACAAACCGTTACCGCCAGGGGTGACTCAGGCCTTCGATTATGATGGAACGATTGAGGCCCAATATTTAGTCAATCTATATAACAATTTTTCACCCAGACAGCTAACCGATGAAGACATTAAGGAAATCAACCGTATTGGCGATCAAGTCAAAATGTTGCAGCAGACCCTTAAATATTGGTTGCAGATTTGCCGTGATGAGCAGTTAGCGGTCGCCCGTAATATTTAAGGCGTGTTTATGGCAAGAACAAAATAGAAGGGCATGGTATCACTGGGGACATGCCGCTCTCATCCCGAGAGTCTAGCTGGGCCGCTATCTTGCGCTACAAGATAGTTGGCACGCAGCTATTCCCAGTATCGTCACATGAAAGGAAATAAATATGAGTACATTCATGATCACTATCGCTGCACCTAGCTTGATAGGTACAGTCGATGAACAGAGCCAGAGCGTTCAGCGTCAAAGCGCCGAAACGCCAGAATCGGCGAAGCCGAATCAACCTTTGCCTGGCAATGCTATCGGTGTGTCCGATAGTCAGCTTTGGCGTATGGTACAGGAGAGTATGAAACTTGCGGCAGAAGCGTTTTCTGGTACAGGTAAAGAAAACTCTGAAGCGAAAAAATCACTGATCCAACTTCAAAAAGATACACAAATCGAAGCGCTTAATGAGCGTATGGCACAAATTGAAGAGCAGAAGCAAGCTCAGAAGAGCCAAGGTATTTGGGGTAAGATTGCCATGGCATTCGGCTTCCTCGCGGCAATTATCATGGCGCCATTTAACCCAGTGATGGCCGCTGTGATGATAGGTGTCATGATTGCTGCGATCGTGGTGCCTAAAATTGTCGATAAGATCATGGAAGCCGCTGGCGTTTCGGAAGAGATCCGCGGCTATGTGTCTATGGGTCTAGAGATTGCCATCAGTATTATCGGCATGATCGTCAGCTTCAATCCAGGCAATTTTTTGGCGAGTGCGAGTAAAGCGGCCGCCAGTGGTGCTGCAAAAGTCGCTACTCTGGTTGATAAAGCGGTTGATGCACTCAACACTTTCAAGTCATTCACTACCCTATCGACCAAAATTCAAAATACCGTCAATAAGATCCAGAAATTTATTGAGCCTTTGCTGGAGAAGATCAAGTCTTTTGCTGGAGGTGGCGAAAAGCTTACGGCCAAAATTGGTCAGGCAAGTTCGGTTAGTTCAAATGTAACGTCTGTCGTGAGTAGTGGTTACGGGATTAAGTCGGCTGATGTCGCCAAAGATCTGGAAATTGCTCAAGCAAACCAAGAGGAGCTGGAAACACGGATCCAGCAAATTTTGACCATGCTAAATCAAGCATTACGCGCCGTTAGTCATGCGTTTGAGTCACTCTTTAAAGTCAATAGTGATCAGCGCGAATACAACGACAAGATGATTTCAATCAATATGTAAGGGGAAGTTAAGTTATGACAATTCAAATGAGTACACTGTCGTTACAAGTGACAATGGCTGAAGAGACTTCTTCTACTAATCACTTTAAGCCAATAGATCAAAAGACATGGGGCAACTACGAAAATTCATTGAAGGAGGCCAATAAGGGTTCAGTATCAATGGCTGACTTGCTTGCACTCTTGTCGCAAATCATAGAGTCATCTCAGCAGGTTCGCGCCCAAGTGATGAAGAATCGCATCGGTGAGGCGATGGCGACCTCGGCGCTGGCAACTATGCTTGCGCAGGACAAATGCGGTGATGCTAAGATGCGTTTCGGTATCACTTTAGCCTCGTCTGTGGTGAATATGGGGATGACAACGGCGGCAACGGTACGCATTGGTCAGACTAAGACATTGAAGGATAAGCACTTATCTAAAATGTCCGATGCCGGCGGCGCCGATGCAGGTGGCGTAAAGTTATTAAAAACGACGGATCTCGAATCTGGCAAAGTCACTAACGTCGATAAGTCACCCAAGGTCTCTGATTTAACGCCAAAAGAGCTGAATAAATACACTGCGAGTCTGCAGCAACAACGCACGGCCAAATACAACTCCCTCACTCAGATGGGGGGAATGGCCGATGGTATGGTGGGCAATGCGAATGAAATTCAAAATGCCGAGCAGGTGAAAGTGCAGGAGGAAACACAAGCGAGCAAGGACTTAAAAGAAAAGTTTGATGCTCAGCTCGATCAATATCTCCAAGACTTGACCGCAGAAGCGGTGAAGCTCAATGAGATCCTCGAGGCAATGGCGAAAGCGAGTTTAGTGACTAACCGATAATAGGGAGCAGAGCGAGCCTTGCTCGCTCTGATTGACTATGCTGCGACCCGTTTCCTTAGTACTGAGCCAACGCACCGAAAAAATCTCGGATATCACTCGGACTCAGCAGACGCGTGAAAACCGTCAGCCGCGTCGCGTTAAAGATATCAAGCAAGTCGACAAGAAGACTAAAAAGTATCCTCGACTATTTAGGGTTAGACGTAAACCGTTAACCTTTGAGCAACAAAGACAATTTGCTCGGCAGCTCAATAGCTATCAACTCAAGGCATTACGCGATTGGCAAGGTTTTTCCGATAGTTTGCTCGATGCCCAATCGTTAAATGATGCCCAACGTTGGATACTACATGCGGCGGAGCATTGTGAACATTTATACCCGTTGACATTAAGAAAATTGCTTAAAAAGTATATTACAGACTTTCAAACATCTGCGGGCGAAATGGAAGCGAATGGGCAGACGCTGCAACAACTTGTCGCCTATGAGCATAATCTAGATGGTTTACTGTCATTGTTAGTGTTATGTCGACGTTACTATATTCAAGAGTCTAGTGAAAATGTCCGTAAATAAACGCCATAGTCGTATCGCTCATTGTCATTTACAGGGGAAGAAACTCGACCCTTACCAATTATTAACAGCGAAATCTGAACGCTTGAGTTGGAATCGATTATCGGACGTCGAAATATATGCCGATAAACAAGCTGTAATAGAATGGTTTGCTATATTGAGAAACTATTCTGAAGCGACGGTTAAGGCGATTGTGGTGGAGGGTATATTAGATAGTCAATTTCATAAGATCACATTTATTTTAACACTCGTGCAAACTGGGGATTTTCAGGCGATAACATCGAAAGACGCATATCAGTTGCTCTATGAGTTTGTTTGCGAAACACCCGCGGGAATACGTGATTGGATCGATGAATTAGATTTTAAGATGAGCAGAGACGTATTAGCACTTTTATCTAGGAATCGATAAGGAAGCTATGAAACAAGAGAAAGTGATGTTTACCCCTCGCCATCAGATGGGGGCAGACATGTGCCAAATAATTAATTTGTTGGCTGGAAAATATTTTAATAATCAATCTATTGTCATTGAAATGGGTGCTGTATATAGAGGCGGTCAGCCACAAGACTTTCTATTACTCGGTTTAAGGCACTTAGGTGTAGAGGCTGAGTTATATGTTCCTCTAGCTGAAGCAGGCAGATTGCTCGGTCTGGACTTGAAACACCTTGAACATGATTATATCGCCTATGTTATAACACAAGGACTAAGTCAGTATGGTATTGAATTTAATGCCTGCCTTGGAGCGGATGAACAGGAATTACCACTGTTGATGACTTGTCAGCTAATCATGGGTGAAATAAGTATTGCAGCATTATTACAGATGGAACCACTCGTTATTGATCCAGATTATTTACAGTCGAGTTTTGTTTCACTACCTCAACACTTACATTTGACTACGTTTTGCACATTATTTGAAACTAGTTTGACTGTCGATGAAGTTCGAGACTTGAGTGTTAATGAACTCGTATTGGTTTATCCAAAGTAAATGAAACCTAGACCGCGTGATTATATTCAGCATTTTTTGCAACGTCTCGAAAAGCATGAAGCCATTATTTTAAGAGACTATCAAGATCATCTATTACTGCCTATTTTTCCTTTTTTTCAGCTAGTACATGTTGTTAATTTGGAGGTCATTATAGATTTGATTTTACAATTTGAAATAGCAATAAAAGGTGTGTTTATTCGTGTAGATGGATTCCTGACTCTCGCCATTGCCGAGCAAGATTATTCAGAAGATGATGTGAGACGTTTAAGCATTAATTTATTTGAAAAGATGAGATTTTAATATGGCACTGACTCCTATTCCCACACTGACCCGCAGTACCTCTATGCCTGAGTTATCACGCTTAGGTCACGAAACCCTCCCTAGAAATTTAACACGTTCTGCTTCTTTGTTGGACGTTAGCACGCCAACCCCCTGCAGTACGGAACCCCAAAACCCAGACGTTATCAGTTCTGCTCCCAGTATGTTGGAGGCTGGAGAGCCTAAATCGATTTCTGAATCTAAGCCTGATAAGCGTAAAAAAAGTAGTAAAAAATCCAATAAAATCAGCACTGAGAAGAAGGCCATGCTGCACTTGGCCGCAGTCACAGGCGCAGTCACGATTGGCGCGGCATTGGCCCCTTTCACCTTAGGATTTAGTCTATTACCTACGGTATTCGTTGTGATGTATGGCAATGCCTCGGCTATGGCCATGTATGGTGGTTCGCAGTTTGTGACTGGCGAGCAAGAGAAGAAAAAAACAGAACCAAAGCGCACCGCATCAACGCCTACGCCTGATACGGCGTCTAAGCATCCTTTCCCATTTCCTCCTTTGGCTGCATTACCGCGCCCCAATGACAGCACGGATACTGAGACTGGAAACGGCGTTGAACGAGGAGATACCTTTAATAACTGTTTCAATACCGTGAATAACTACCATAACAATTGGTATGTCTTCATCAACGCTCCGCATGTTCCGGCCAATAACTTAGTGCAGGAGGAATTGGGCCATACAACCTCTGAGCCTAGTGCCACAACGACCCAAACCACAGATACCTCACCGATTGAGCTGATCACTCGCCCCTTTGCCGATGCCGTTACTGTGAAAGAGATGACTGCCCATGAACGTCAAGCACGACTGAAGATTTTGATTGCTGGGCGTACACAGCAGACAGATCCTAATCTATCAAGGTTATTACGCTCTCTGGACCAAGGAGATGATACCTGTGCCCAAATGGTCGAAATAACGGGGAAGGATGGCGCTACTGCTTATGCGGTTATTCCTAAGGGCGACATATTAGTTCCTCACTGTCAAGACCGAGGCATTCAAGTAGATGGACCTAATGGTGCCGTAACTGTCTCGACCCAAACAGACGTGACCGATACAATCGTTACCCAAACGGGCGAAACCGATCTTGTGGCGACCGATGCCATCGGCGCGCAAACCATTAAAGGTTACAATGGCCGAAAATGGCAGGTGGCTATCCCTACACCAGTGAGTCTGACAAACGGTGCGCAAACGGGCAGCAATTATACCCAAGGGCCGAGACACAACCTTAATTTAGGTCCTAGTGCAGGGCTCGAGCTAGCTTCCGCTGTGATCCCTAAAGGCGACATATTAGTTCCCCACGGCCAAGAACGAGGCTCTCAAGTCGTCGGTACTCAGGCCGATGGCACTCAAACAGAGCGCGCTGACGATTCGGCTAACAGGGCCGTAACTGTCTCGACGCTATCGATGGCGACCCAAACGGGCGAAA